>JAAUSA010000255.1 GCA_012031975.1 Alkalinema sp. RU_4_3
GATCGCCTATACGGATCGTCAGGGTTTGGGTCAAACGATTGTGTTCCAGGATTTCTAGCGCGGATTTTCCAGCATGAATACGATCATTTCCAGGGGATTTTATTTCCCGATCGCGTCGAATCCCCAGAGCATTTAATCTCGGAGGCAGCCTACCAGGAAATGATTCAAAACCCGTCGCCTAAATTTTCTCACCCTTCCCGTCCTGTGAAATCTGATCGAGCGGTAGCGTCACAATAAAAGTTGTGCTATTTTCTGCGGCCTGACAAACCAAGGAACCGTGATGTTTTTCCGTGACGATCTGATAGCTGATCGACAGACCCATGCCTGTGCCTTGACCCACGGGTTTTGTTGTAAAGAACGGATCGAACAGTTTAGCCTGAATCTCTGGGGGAATCCCAGGACCATTGTTTTCGATCTCAATGACGATATTGCGATCGCACTGGCTCGTTTTGATGGTAATCGTTGGATCGGCTAAGCCATGGACCTCAATGGTTTCATCCAAGGCATCCAGGGCATTGGCGAGTATATTCATAAAAACTTGGTTGAGCTGCCCCGCATAGCAACTGACCATGGGAAGATTGTCGTATTGTTTGACAATCTTGATCTCAGGTCGATCGTCTTTGAATTTAATCCGATTTTGCAGAATCATTAAGGTGCTATCGATCCCCTCATGGAGATTGGCCTCCTTAAACTCCGATTCATCTAAGCGAGAGAAGTTCCGCAACGAAAGCACAATTTCACGGATGCGATCGGCCCCAACTTTCATCGAGGAGAGCATCTTCGGCAGATCGGCTAGGAGATAATTCAGATCAATCTCATCGCAGAGGGACTCGATCGCTTCATTCCCCTGGGGAAACGTGGTTTGATAAAGTTCAACCAGACGAATCAAATCCTGGGTGTACTCATTGGTGTACTTGAGGTTGCCGTAGATGAAATTAACCGGATTATTAATCTCATGGGCGACACCCGCGACTAGCTGTCCTAGGGCTGACATTTTCTCACTTTGGACCATCCGACTTTGGGTCTGCTGGAGCTTGGTTAGAGTTTCTTCCAGCTTGCGGGCCTGTTCTTGGGTAGCGATTTCCGCGCGTTTGCGATCGTCGATATCCCGAATAACGCCATTGAAGCCAATCACTTTCCCAGTGCCATCATAATTAACCGAATCGCTCGGCGTCATCCAGCGCCATTCACCTGACTTATTCTTGATCCGAAATTCATATTCCTGGGCCATGCCTGTGCTTAATAAACGCTCCATCGCCGCCTCAACCACTTGGAGATCCTCGGGATGGACCAACTCCAACGCACATTTGCCAATCCAGGCCTGGGTTGTATGACCAAGTATGGTGGTAAATTGGGGTGAAAGATAGAGGAAATTACAGTTCCCGTCCATCACATAGGTAATATCACGAATAGTCTCGACGAGGAATCGAAACTTCGCATTGCTATCGGCCAATTCCGACTGAACGATTTTACGATCGGTAATATTCTGAATAAACTGGCAGCTATATTGCCGACCATCAAGGCAGATATGGTTTGAGGTTACCTCTACGGGATAGATCGTGCCATCCGCCCGGCGATTGAAGGATTCAAACTGGAGCGATTGGGTCTGCTGGAGTTTTTGCCAGTGGGCTTCCCAGGTGGTGGGTGTGACGGTGGAATCAAACTGCCAAACGGATTGACCGATGATTTCATCGCGATCGAGTCCCAAATCCAGGCAGGCCGCCTTATTCACATAGAAAATCTTCCCCGTGGGCTCCACCCACCAGGCGGGCAGGGCCGCATTGTCCATGGAGAATTGCTGCAAATGCATGACATCCCCAGGTTTTAGCTTTTCGGCATAGTCCTCCAGGGTCGGCATCACAAGCTGCTGGATCTGAGCTGCCACCATTTCCAAGGAACGGCGATCGCGGGCCACCACCCCAAAATAATTCACGCCTTCGCAGTCAATGCCATGGGCTGTAATGCCCATCCGCACAGGGATTGGCTCGTTGCGATATTGCAGAATGTTCTCACCGATCCAGAGGCGATCGCGCTGTAATGTGGCAAAAATCTCATCAAAGCGCTGCTGTTTCAAGGGCGTAAAGCAGCGAATCTGAAACAGGGACAGGTCTTCCTCCGGTTCCAGGCCCAGCATCTGCCGACCCACGGCGTTCATATAGACCAAAAAGCCATGCACATCACAGACGACGATCAGCTCATAGGCTGGATCGAGGAGGGGAAATCTGTGGCGCTGCTCCTCAAGAACCCGCTGGATCGCACCTGATAGTGCTTGAACATTGGATGCAGACTGAGCACTCGATGCATCTAAGATCAAACCGGACATGGAACCTCCAGGGCGAGAACCTAACGACCAAACTTAACAACCAACTTTTTGGGGCTAAGTCTAGGGTTCCACCTGCGCAGGTTTTTCTACCATGGGGAAACTACGGATTCCCAGGGAAAGCATCGGGAATCGGCAATTCTGAATTTGAAAATCTTTTTACTGAAGATTTGTCGTTTTGATGGTGTGGGCTATGGTTTTGTCTGTGATTGCATGCGCCCTAAATCTATGCGATCACAAACCAACCCTTCAAACCAGAACTGGCACCACAATCTCACCGCTGAGACTAAAGGGCCGCACTTGGGAAATCCGAACGGTGACAGTTTGCCCCAATAGTTCGTCAATGTTGCCTGTGAAGAAGGTGAGGCGATTGCCACGGGTGCGGCCCATGACCTGGGTGGGATCCTTGGCATTCTGGGCCTCCACCAGTACTTCCTCCAAACGGCCCGCGTAACGCTGCGATCGCGCCTCCGCCTGCTGGGCCACCAGATGATTTAAGCGCTGGAGGCGATCGGCTTTAACTTCCTCCGAGAGCTGGTTATCCCAAAGTGCCGCTGGGGTGCCAGGTCGGGGGGAATAGGCGGCGGTGTTCAGCATGTCAAACCCGATGTCCTGGACCAAAATCATTGTGTTCTCAAACTGCTCCTCGGTTTCGCCAGGGAAGCCGACGATCGCATCGGCACTGATCGAGGCATCGGGCATGTAGCCCCGAATTGTCTCGATGATCCGACGGTACTTCTCATGGGTGTAGCCCCGCGACATGGCCTTGAGCAACTCATTGTCGCCGGATTGGAAGGGGATATGGAAATGCTCACAGACCTTGGGCAGCTCCGCACAGGTTTTGATCAACCGTTCCGTAAAGTAGCGCGGGTGGCTGGTGGCGAAACGGATGCGATCGATCCCCTCAATGTCATGGACTTGATGGAGCAGATCTGTGAAGGTATGAAGATGACGACCATCGCTGGTGCTGCCCGGCAGATCGCGCCCGTAGGCATCGATGTTTTGTCCTAGCAGGGTCACTTCCTTGAAGCCCTGCTGCCCAAGGGCGGTCATCTCGGCGACGATCGCCTCGGGGGTACGGGACTGCTCGGTGCCCCGAACGCCAGGAACCACGCAGTAGGTGCAGCGCTCGTTGCAGCCATAGATCACATTCACCCAGGCGGTCACCGTACTATCGCGGCGGGGTTTTGTAATGTCCTCCAGGATATGGACGGGTTCCGTGGCCACCACTTGGTTGCCTTGAAACACCTGTTCCAGTAAGCTATCGAGCTGGTTGGCATATTGTGGCCCCATGACCAAATCCAGTTCGGGCACCCGGCGCAGCAACTGTTCCCCCTCCTGCTGGGCCATGCAGCCAGCCACCACGAGGGTGAGGTTGGGATTTTGCTGCTTACGCTTGGCTTGTTTGCCGAGGTAGGAATAGACCTTATGCTCGGCGTTTTCGCGAATGGTGCAGGTGTTGTAGAGAATCAGGTCCGCCTCGTTGGGCTCCTCGACAAAGGTATACCCCATACCATCCAAGATCCCCGCCATCCGCTCGGAATCGGCCTTGTTCATTTGGCACCCGAAGGTGGTGACGTGGTAGCGACGGCTCATGGGTTCACGGGTTACGAAGAATGCAATTCACCATTGTAATAGATTAGTGGCTGGGCAGCGTAACGGTGAAGGTGCTGCCTTCGCCGACGCGGGAGAGAACACTAATGGAACCTTCATGGGCCTCCACAATTCGCCGCGATAGGTGCAGACCGAGGCCGCTGCCCGATCGCTTATGCTTCCCCTGGATAAAGCTCTCAAACAGGGTGGAGTGCTCCTCCAGCGGAATCCCCTGCCCCGTGTCCTTCACCGCCAAACGCACCGATGGGCCAGGCGACAGCTTTTGGCCTGGGGGACAAAGGGCCGTAGACAATTGGAGTTCCACAATGCCGCTGTCGGTAAATTTGATGGCGTTGCCAACTAGGTTTGTTAGGACGCGGCGCAGCTCTAGGCGATCGCCCGCACCACCGGGGAGGCATCGACGGCCATGTCGCAGTTGAGTTTCAGAGGCAAACCCTTTTCCAAGGCCAGGGGCGACAACTCATCGGTGACATCCTGGGCCAGATCCTGGAGATTGACGGGGCTAAAGTGCAGGGTCTTGCGGCCTGCTTCGTAGCGATAGACCTCCAGCAGGGTGTTGACCAGGTACAGCAGGTTCTGGTTGCTGCGCACCATAATGTCGAGGGCCTCTTTGAAGTCCTCGGACATCTCACCCATGGCCCCCTGGAGCATCAGGCCCATCATCCGATCGGCAGCCACCAAGGGCGTGCGCAGGTCGTGGGTCAGACGGGAGACAAAATCCTCGCGCTGCCGGGCTATTTCGTCGCGCTCGTCTACGCTGTGCTTGAGTCGGAGGAGCGATCGCACCCGCGCCAGCAGCTCATCAAACTCCACGGGCTTGCGAATAAAGTCATCGGCCCCGATGTCGAGTCCCCGTGCCACGCTCATCTGGTCGTAGGCGGTGATCAAAAGGATGGGAATGAACGGCAGATTCGTGTTCTGGCGGACCCGACGGGTCACCTCATAGCCATCCATCACGGGCATCATGGCATCGAGCAGCACCAAGTCCGGCGGAGCGGCCTCAATCTGGGCCAGGGCCTCGGCGCCATTTTCGGCCAAGTCAATCAGGTAGCCTTCTTCCTGAAGTAGGCTTTGAATCAAAAAACAGTTATCTGGTGAATCATCCACGACCAGGATCCGATTGACCTTGGTGGACTTGATAAATGGCGAGTGGTTCATTGAGCGGCGAGGAAGCAAAATTGGTAAATCAACTGGATGGGAGCTAAGCTTTTCAACTTAGCCGCACGATCCAGACCCTGTATATAAAGGTGTAAACCCTTATGGTCTGTTTTCGCCTCACCCCTACGGAAGATATTCCCCGTCTAATTATATCTCTATGGTCAGAGAGACAGATCAGGGTGTTTTGGCTAAATAAAGTTTTCTCTAGACAAATATAAATAAGTATCTTGTACTGAGCAAGGAAGACTGACAGACTAAAAGAGGGGAATTTTTTCCCGAAAAGTAGGTCAAATCGTTGTTGATGCAAGCAGGAATCCCATGGGACAGAATATCTCAGATATCGCGGTAAAAACAATCACAGGCGAAGATAAGAAGCTCAGTGACTATACGGGAAAGGTCTTGCTGATTGTCAACGTGGCTTCCCGCTGCGGCTATACGGGCCAGTACAAGGGCCTAGAGGCCCTGAATCAGCAGTACCAGGGACGCGGCCTCCAGGTCCTGGGCTTCCCCTGCAATGACTTTGGTGCCCAGGAGCCGGGGAGTAATGAGGAGATTGCTGCCTTCTGCGATCGCAACTACGGCGTCACCTTCGATCTGTTCGACAAGGTGACCATTCTGGGGAGCAACAGGCATCCTCTCTACAGCGCCCTGACCACCACGGCTCCGGCGGGGGACGTGAAGTGGAACTTTGAGAAGTTCTTGGTCAACAAGAGTGGGGAAGTGGTGGGTCGCTTTGGCAGCAGTGCGACGCCCGAGAGCTTGGCGAGTGCGATCGAGGCTCTGCTCTAGGGCGAACGGGGGAGTGTTCCGCTCCCCCGAGTTTGTTTGTGAAGTTCGGACGTTTGTGAAGTGTCTATGAATGTTTTGATTGTTGGGGCGAGCCAGGGGATTGGCCTGGGGTTTGTGCGGCAGCTGTTGGGGGACGATCGGTGGGGCAGGTCTATGCCACCTATCGGAGTGCGGAGGCAGAGCTGTTGGGGATCGGGGCCGACCCGAAGCTACGGTGTTTTTCCTTGGATATTACGGAGGAAGCGCAGATCGCTGGGATGATGGAGGCGATCGCCGCGATAACCCCCCAGCTCCATCTGGTGATCAACTGTGTGGGGACACTGCACAACGAGGCCTTCCAACCCGAGAAGAGTCTGCGGCAGATCAATCTGGAGCAGTTGACCCAGTATTTCCAGGTGAATGCGGCGGGCGGCGTGATCCTGGCCAAACATCTGCTGCCCCTTTTAAAGCATGGCGATCGG
>JAAUSA010000048.1 GCA_012031975.1 Alkalinema sp. RU_4_3
CACATTTTTCAGCGCCTAACCCTTGACCTTCATGGCTATGAGCGATTTGGGCCAACTTTGAACAAGGCCTAATATAGCTAAACCCATATCTAGTGCCTCTCACGGGAGATCCGGTAGAGCCTAAAATACTTCTTGTCGTGATGTTAATATTGCCACCACTGCCCAAAACAGCGTTGGCAACAATATCACTATTTTCCTGGGGAATGCCAACGATTGCTGCCGCCTTAATATTAATGTTTCCCCCTGTCGATGCGCCTTGGGCATTTGTGGTAATGTTACTGCCACGCCGGAGCAGCAATACTTCTTGAGCCTGAAGATTGATATTTCCCTGGCTACCGCCATTGACTTCAGCGCTGAAGCTAGCACGATTATCCAAGAAGATATTGCGAGCATTCACATTTAAGTTCCCCGCATCACCTATTCCAATATTACTAACAGTTAAATTTGCCCCATCTTGGACAATTAAACTATCCGCTGTAATATTAACTGAGCCAGCGGCGAAGCCTGTACTGGATGATGCTGTAATGCCACTAGGGAGAAATTGCCCATTGATCGGAGATTGTGATTTCCCCTGTATGTCGATCGCCGTAGCATTCAAATTAACATTACCTGCGGTTCCAGCCCCCTCGCTCGATGAGATAATTTGCCCCCCGTTAAACAGCGTTAAACGATCAGCATTCAGATTAACGCTCCCCCCCTGACCGCTGGAATTTTGCCCTAAGGCGACGGTGATACCACTAAGACCTTGACTAAAGCTGTCAATCACCGGATCACTGATTTGTACCGTCCCCGCCTGAATGATGATATTGCCTGCTTTGCCTTGCCCTGCAAACGCCGCAATCGGGGTACCAGCGATCGCGCTAGAGATGGTTCCGCCCTTAGCGAGAGACAGTTGCTTCGCCTGAATCGTAATATCGCCACCTTGACCCTCAACCCAGTTTTGGATGGAGCTAATGATCGCACTGGTGAAGTTATTGACCCCTGTGCCACTGATTTCTAGGTTCTCAGTTGCCGTGACAGAGATATTTCCGGCCTGTCCTGTTGTCCGTGGCAACAGCGTCGGGATGCCGAGCAAATCAGTGCTGATGCGACCGCCATCGGATAGACGCACTCGTTCAGCATTGACTGTAATCGCTCCACTGTTATTCTGTTGACCGCCCGAAACTAATGTTGTAATGGCACTTGACACATAAACCCCAGTGAGGGGATGAGGGGAGGGTGTATAACCACTGATTTCTAGATCGGCAGCACGAATTCTAATTTCACCCGTTTTGGCATCATTAATGGGAGTGAAAGTCTGTAGATCAGACCCCCAGTTGAGAGAACTAATCCAGCCTCCGTTGGTTACGGATAGTCGTTGGGTATCAACGATGATATCTCCAGCAGTTGCGCCACTGCCAGAGACAGTGGTGGCTAAACCGGGGGGGGTATAATTGATGGCCTGAGCCACCCCCAGTAAATTGACGAATTCTGTAGTCTGAACGTTGATCCCCTGCCCACGACCATTCGCACCAGTTGCTGATTCGATATGTGAACCATCCCGCAAGGTTAACCCACGGCCCCGAATGTTAATCGAACCGCCATTCGCGCCACTCGTATTGAGATAGGCATATTGCTGTAAGTTGATGTCCCCCCAAACTGGCGATCGTGAGGCATTTGCTAATTGCCAATTACCTAAAGAAGAAATATCCACGCTACCATCGCGCATTGCCCATAGTTCCACGCGGTTATCGGGTGCGGCGATCGTGGCACTATTGAAATCGATTTGCCCACCAATCAATGCCAACGTCTGATTAGGAGCCATTGCTAAGGTCGGTGGGCGCAGGAAAAAGTTGTTGATTGGTGGGCCTTCGATGGCGATTGGGCCAGCATTGGTGCCCATTTGGAGGCCGATCGGCACACTCATCGTCAACAATGGCGTAGGATTGCTGGCACTAAATTCGGTATTATCCGCAAACTTAATACTACTGGCTGTCGTTCCAATCAATGATCCCCCAATCTGTAAGCGCGCATTCGGCCCAAATAACAGACCATTCGGATTGAGTAAAAATAAACTCGCACTACCATTGGTTTGGATCAACCCATCAATATTAGAAACGGCTCCACCCGTCACTCGGCTGAAAATGTTCTGCACATCAGCGGCATTGTTAAATACCGCAGAGCCATTCGTTGGGACAGAAAACTGGCTAAAACTATGGAAGAGGTTATTACCCGATCGCGCTCCCCCATCGATCGCAAAATTACGACCATCAGGACTCGTCACCCCCGTCGGTAAGCTGCCATCAGGAATCACCTGGCCCTGGGCTGGATTGACAGCTAAGCCAACGGATAGAAGCACAGTAGCAGCGTAACAGCGGAAGGAATCCATAGAGCTGAATATGATAGGTCACCCCTATTGTGCCCAAACCCCTGGCAAGGATGATTATTGCCTTGAACAGGTTACGCCCGTTGGGTTAGAGGCGATCGCCCCTCACCTACCAGCTCCATCTGTCCCTGGGCATTGGTGGTCAGAGCTGTGGCCTCGATCGGCTGGACCGCAGTAGCCACTCTAGGTTTAGGATTTTGGCCTGCCATGGCACGTAGATCGAGCCAGGCATGATCAACCAGTATAGTCTTGAGGGCATGATCCGGAACACCCCCACGGCCCGTTACAATAAAGCGACTATCACGATACCGCCGACAGCCATCGGCAACTTGTTGACTCGGGTCTAGGGGGTCCGTCGGTAAAGTAATGAGACCGGAATTTGGATTGACGCCGATCGTATGGACCTCCACCGTCCCATTGATCCCAAACTGTGAACTTGCCGTAATGTCATTTTGGGGTGTCAATTGAGCCCGAGACTTCAGCCCAAAGATCCCCGCTGCTCTAATACTAATATTCCCCCCCCGGCCTTGAGTGGCATCAGCTAATACATCACTGTTATTGGCACCAACAATTACAGTGGAATTGATTTTAATGTTGCCGCCATCACCACTATTGCCACTTCCAAAAGCTCTAGCACCAATATTTGCTAGGTTATTCAAAAGAATTTGCTTTGAATTGATATCAATCTCACCACCATCCCCAGACAAACTTAACGCAGTAATATAAGCACCATTTCTGACTTGAAGATTAGTGGCATTAATTTGGACTGTACCAGCGCGATTTGTCCCATAATTAGCAACGCTGATACTACCCCCATCACTAAGACTCAAAGAAGGAGTATTAATCTGGAGATTCCCACCCTGGCCTGAGGGAGTTTTCGGCAGCCCAAACAATTGCTGATAAATTGCTAATGGCTCTGAGACTGATGAGGCAATGGCACTATCATAGCCATCCATACTGCCATATCCATTCACCTCGATCGCCTCACTGGCATTAATCAACAGATTGCCCGCATCCCCAGCACTAATACTTGAAGTGGCAACTAGCCCACCATTGGACAGATGCAACATGCGAGAATTTACTGTCAAATTTCCAGAACGCCCGGATCGGGCTAGATTGTAGGACCCGATTGCACTCGAAATATTCACAGGTGAAGCCCCTTCGACCTCAATTCGATCGGCATTCACCCGCACATCACCCGCCCCAATGCCATCAAAGAAATTAACTGAACCCATAAACCCACCCGTTGTGACTATCAACGATCGGGTCGAGACCACCAAATCCCCGCCTTTCCCCTGCGCCGTTGCCAAGGACCCGATCCGACTGAAGACCTCGGGCGCGTTCAGGGCATAGCCAGTGACCATGAGATGATCTGTGTTCAGCGTCACCAGGGCACCCTCGCCACTGCCATAATTGCGGCTAAAGATCGCACCACCAGCGCGCGCGAATAGCTCAGGCGTTTGAACGATGATATTGCCTCCATCCCCTCCCCCAAAGTTGTCCTGAATAATTCCACCCAGGACATTCACATTCGGAATTGCACCCTGCAAGCTGAGACGTTGGTCGGCGGATATTGCGATCGTGCCCGCTTGGGGTCCGAAATTGGTATTATAAATTAGCGATCCATCCTGAATATTCACAATTCCCCCTTGGATCTTCACATTGCCTGGATTGAGCCCACCGACTTCAATACTCGACTGTTGCGCTAGATTGATGGTCCCAAATTGTTTAATATCGGTATATTGAGCCGAAAAGCCCTGATCCCCAGATTTTAGCGCCACCCATCCCGGTTGATCCAAGCTCCCAAGCTCAATCCGTGCCCCCATCGCTTGCAACGACCCACCAATCAGATCAATATTCCCACCAATCAATGCCAAGGTTTGGTTGGGCTGGACCTGAAGTGCATTGTAGGGAGCATAGGGTTGGTAAGGGTTTAGCAAGGAGGACTCCGCCGCCAATCGATGCCCTAGGCCCTGAACCTGAATCGCAGCTAGATTTTCTCCCATCCGTAAGCCCACGGGCGAGCTTATTGTCAACAACGGCGATCGCATGGGATTCACCGCACTAAACTCCATGCCATCGGCAAACTGAATGCTACTAGCCGTGGTGCCCATGAAGGAACCCCCAAGGTTTAATGATGCATTCGGCCCAAAAATAATCCCATTAGGATTGAGCAAAAATAGGTTGGCCTTGCCCTGCCCTTGAATCAAGCCATCAATCTGAGAGACTGTCTCACCCGTGACCCGCGCAAATATGTTATTGATATTCGACCCATAATTGAACAGTGCCGATCCCCCCAGGGGTACCGAGAACTGACTAAAACTATGGAACAGATTATTCCCGCCCACACCACCACCCGTAATTGTAAAATCACGATTGTTTGCTGAATTCACGATGGTATTGAGACTGGTATCCGGAATAACTGACTGTGCCTCAGCCATCTCAATACGTTGCACAACTCCGAAGGCGACCAATCCCAAGGCGTAGACCAATGATTGAGTGGTGCGGATAAGCATTGAATGAAGGTATAGATTATGCTAAGGAGTGAGGGCTCTATAAGATCCACAATTCTTGAAACCCTCGCAGGTTATTAGGAAGAGTTGAGGGGGATCTCTATTTTGGATCTTTTGGATCTTATTGGTTGTCATTCCTAATCATAGCGAATCTGAAATCTTTATTGCTATTAGTAGATGCACCGATCTATGGAATCGGATCGAAATTGAGAATGGTAATTTTACCTTAGGTCCAATAAGTTAAACGTCAGTAATATGCCATTGACCCATTTAATCTGCCAGGGAAAGATTTTCCAAAAAATGATCGGCCTCAAGATCCAGCATTGCTACTAGCTCTGGGTCCATATACTTATACTCATCCGGAATATTCAGCACCTCAATCCGCTTATCCCGTACAAACTGCCGAAACTCCGCCTGCAAGATCTGCTGATGTTTGGGTTCCATGACAAAAACCACATCCGCCCACTTCAGGTCTGTGGTGGTCACCCTATGGCGAGCCTTAGGACTGGTCCCCCCCCGATCGCACCACCAACCCCGATCTTTTACACCAAACCTGCTCCGCCGTCGGACTCCGCCACTGATTGCGACTACAGATAAACAGAATATTCATAGTCATAGATTCATCAGTAACATGGGAAAACTCCGGTTCGATCGGCACACCTCCTTGCACAATATCATCTTCCGGCCACCAAGACTTGCTCCGCAGACAAACGACCAATCTGGATTTCACTTGAGCGCGATATTCCCCGGTATGATGAATGAGTTCTATGAGCCAGACCAAGACCTATGGGCCTTTCCCCGAAAAACAAACGCGAAATTATAGTGGGCGATCGCACCTTCTACTGGCAGGTCCGGCAGGAAGACAAATGGCTGGAAGAGGGCTGGCCCACCGTGCTTTCAGTCACATCCCAGGACAAGCAGTTCAACATTGTCTATGGCACCGAACAGCTAGAGGCCGACTGTCACCTAGTCAACCTGGGCAACGACTTCCCCCTCTTCCCCCACGGCCAATCCGGCAAAAAAGCCGGCAAAAACATCAACCACTATCGCCGTGTCCCCTGCCCCAAATGGAACAGTGCGGGCAGCATCACCCCAGCCATCGTCCGGGAGCTGATCGACTGGTGCTTCGATGTCTAGCGCGACAAACTCGGCAGAATTGCCCCGGCAGGAGAAAGCGGTGAATAGCGACTCGTCGATCGCGCCTCGGTCCGAAGGGGAGGACAGCAGCGATCGCAATGGCCACAGTCCGCCACATCCGCGAATCCAAACTGCGATCGCAGATAGCCCCACCGACAGCCCCGATGGTTCAAATATTTCGGCATCTCCAACTTTGGTTTCTGGGGTCGGAACTGGGCCTTGGGGGCGACTTTGTAGTTAAAGGGATCGGACCAGGTTACAAGTCCAGCTCTCTGAAGCAAGGCCAGCGCGATGCCATTGCGCTGATGCTTTTGCAGTAAGCGGGCCATTTCCCCCTGACTCGGCAAGGTCTTCACCAACTGGGCCGCCGCAATCTGCAACTGGTGGGCCTGGGTCTGGAAAAACCGCCAGCGATCGCGATCGTCGGAATCGATCCAGCCCGTCCGTTCACTGGCGAGGGCCATGGCATAGGCAGGTTTGCCATCCCGTCCAGCGCGGCCAATTTCCTGGAGATATTCGCTCAGGGCGTTGGGCAAATGGTAGTGGAATACCCAGCGTACCGAAGGATGATCAATCCCCATGCCGAAGGCGTTGGTGCAGACGCAAAACTGCTGAATGCCTGTGAGCCAGTCCTGTTCCACCCGTCGGCGATAGCTGGGACTCATGCCTGCATGGTAGGCACTGGTGCGATAGCCCCGGCACTGGAGCCACTGGGCCAGTTCTTCGCTTTCTTCCCGGCTGCGGACGTAGATTAGGCCGGAGGTTTTGCCCTGGTGCTGGAGGGCTTTGAGGAGTTTTTTGCGGCGATCGCGCCTTGTGTAGGTGCGCTGGATTTTCAGTTGAAGGTTGGGGCGGTAGGGTTCGTCGCAGAAGGAGACGGGGTTTTGGAGGTGGAGGATTTGGGCGATCGATTTGGTGGTCTCTGGGTCGGCGGTGGCGGTGAAGGCGGCGACGGGGAAATGGCTGCCGGGGGGTTTGGCCTTGAGGAGGGCCTGACGCACGGGGCCAAGGCGGAAGTAGGCAGGGCGGAAGCTGTCGCCCCAGGCGGTCAGGCAGTGGGCTTCGTCGAGTACCAACAGGCCAATCGTCAGGCGGGGATCGAGGAGGCGCTGCCAGACCTGGGGACTGAGGAGGGTTTCGGGGGAGACGTAGAGGAGTTTGAGTTTGTGCTGGGTGAGTTCTTGGAGAATTGCTTTGTATTCTGGACGAGCTTGTTGGCTGTGGAGACAGGCGGCATTAATACCTCGTTTTTTGAGATCCTGTACTTGGTTTTCCATCAGGGCAAGCAGGGGGGAAATAACGATCGTTAGGCCCGATCGCACCAATGCTGGCACTTGAAAACAAAGAGATTTCCCACCGCCCGTGGGCATGACCACCATGGCATCCCGACCCTCAATTAGGGTGCTCACAATCGCTGCTTGGTTACTACGAAAACTTGGATAACCCCAGACCTGTTGCAGCAACGTGGTGGCATTGGTGAGCGATCGGGCGGGCAAAATGATAGTCATGGTTGGCTCCAAGAAAATTGCCGTAGGAGGCGTTGAACAAGTTCTTGGTAGGGGCTAGACCTGACTGGTTTTATGGTACCCAATTTTCTCTGACGATCGCGAAAAATGTCGATCAAATTTTTCGTCCTGGGAATTGCGGAGGGGCAGATGTATTGTGTTTTGCGATCATCTTCTCCTGATCCTTTGGGAAAATGGGTGCGATCGGTCAAAAGATTAATATGTCGCAAATCGATAGTAAGAATCGACCACGGGCTGACCAGTATAGTTGGCCCCAGCCGGGTCATCGGCACCCCCATGGGCATAGGGCATTTGGATTTGTCTGTGGCCTTGACAGGTGAGGAGATGTCGATCGCTACATCCGCAGATGGGTTGCTGCTTCGATCGGCAAAAAGATCGGCAAAATCTTACCCAATATAGGCTTGTAAGCTATAATAAAACGGAGATCTAAGCAGAACCCAAATCGGCAAACTATGGCAGGATTGGCGATCCCCTACCGTCAATATGACCCCAGTTTATTGGAGCCCATGCGGCCCAATCGATCGCGCCACCTAGAAGACTTAGCGATCGATCTAGCAGCAAAAACAGGCAAGTTGACCCAAGGACTCCATCCGATCGTGGTGCGTTCCCTGGGGGCATTAGTGCGATCGATGAATTGCTACTACAGCAATCTGATTGAAGACCATCGCACGACGCCAAGGGATATTGAGCGGGCCTTAGTGGAGGATTTTTCTAGCGATCGGGCGCAACGTAATTTGCAGCTTGAAGCCAAGGCCCATATTGAAGTCCAGACCTTGCTCGACCTCGATCCAACCTGGCAAACCCTGGATGTGGTGAGTCCAGAATTTATCCAGCGATTGCACCGAGAGTTCTATCAACGCTTGCCGGAGGACCTTTGGCAGATTGAGACCATGAATGTTGTACCCGGCGCGTTTCGATCGGTGAATGTACAAGTGGGGCAGCATGTACCACCACCACCCGATACGCTATCTATGTTTCTACAACGGTTTGCCCAAGCCTACCAGCCGGATAAATTATCGAAGGTTGACCAAATTCTGGTGGCAGCAGCAGCCCATCACCGCTTTGTCTGGATTCATCCCTTTTTGGATGGAAATGGGCGGGTGGTCCGATTGTTTTCCCATGGTTATTTGCAGCGCATCGGCATGGGGAATAGTCTGTGGTCGGTATCACGGGGATTGGCAAGGCGGGTCGAGGACTATCGATCGCACCTGGCCCAAGCGGACCAACAGCGCCGCAATGACTATGACGGCAGAGGAAACCTCAGCATGGCCGGGCTCACCAGCTTCTGTGAATTCTTTCTGGAAACCTGCATTGACCAAATCGATTTCATGACCCAGCTCCTGGAGCCCTCCAGACTGTTGCAACGGATTGAAGCTGACGTGGCGATTGCAATTCGGGAGCGGGAATTATTGCCAGGCAGTTTTGCACTGCTGCGGGCGGCATTTTTGGAGGGGGAAATTGCACGGGGGCAGGCGGCCTTGGTGACAGGCTATCAGGATCGGCAGGCGCGATCGGTCTTAAAACGCCTATTAGAGCAGGGATTATTGGTTGCTGATTCGGCTAAAGGTCCAGTGCGACTGGGATTTCCAACGGTGGCAGCACAGAAGTGGCTGCCACGCCTGTGGGCGGATTAGCCCCATCAAAACGTCGGGGCACCGCCTGAATCAATCAAGCAATGCCCCAAAGCCTATCAACCTAATGTTGATGTGATGTCGATGAAATTACCAGTAACCCTGACCAAGAGGAACAACGATTGAGAAAGCATGTTTAGGCACATCACTCATGGTCAGCCAAATTTAAATCAACCAGCAACTATTTTCTAGAATTGCCGATCGTACTCTACCTTAGCTAACGTTCCATCAACAGCAGACCCTATCAACCATCTTCCAGGATGATCGAGAACACCACACGATCGCTCGAACCCAAATTCACAACTAGATCACAGATCTGACCCACCTGTAGATCCGTCAACTCAACACTCACGGAACCCGCTTCCGATCGCTCGGACAACGCCCGATGACCATCCGCATTGAGTTCCACCTGACCCGCTGTCGGCAGCTTGATCTGCACCCGCAGGCTAGCCGTGGTCTCTTGACGCGCCTCAACGACGAGCACAAGCGCACCCATCTCAGTCATCCATTCATAGCAGCTAGGAGCGGCCTGAACCGAAGCCTTTACCGTCAAAGCACTGAGAATTTCCCGAGCCGCCAAAAGCGACAAAACCATCTGCTGGGTCGGCAGGGCCTCATCATAGCTAGCTGGCAACTCACCCCCGCTTCATCCGCCAAGCGCTGCTGGAGACTGGCACCACCGCGAACGGGGGAGACCAGCACCAAACCCGCCAACTGATTGAGCGCCACGCCCTCTTCCGGGAACAGGGCCTCAACGGCCTTCACCAGCTTCGCACCTTCCTTGAGGGAAGAAGCCGCTAGGGACTGGCATTGCTCCAACAACTGAGCCAACACATTATCGGGCATTGCCACAGGCAACGACAGACGACGCAACTGAGCCAGCCATAGGGAACGAAGATCCACCGCGAAGGCAGGAGTAAGGGCAACCTCATCCCGATAGTCCATCGCCGTCTGCTCCCAGGGGAAGCGCGGTGGATTCTGCTGAATTTCACTTTGCAAACGGTGCTTCAGCAGTGCATAAAAACGATCTTGCACAGCAGGTATGTCTCCTGAGTTAAGTGGTTCTTCCGTGAGGAAGGCCAATGGAGCATTCGTACTTGTGTGGGCGGTATTCAGTGGGACAACCTTGGAACCAACATCAAGGCCCATGGCGCCGACATCCAAACCCAAACCCTGCACCAGTCGAATAAACGTTCTCTGGATAGATTCCGAATCCCTGTCCATATCTCGTTCCATTGGTGTAAACCCTTATTCATCCCCCGAAGGACTCGCTCCGGATATTTGGCAATTTCTTATTTCCCAGGCCTGCTCAAGCAGCTTGAACCACTGCTTCTGCAACTGGTTCACGGTGCAGCCCAACTTCCGGGCGATCTCGCCGTCGGTCTTGCGCTGCTTCTTGAGATCGACCAGCTCACGATGGTGCTCCGTCAGGTTCGCCTGGAATTCCTCCCACTGCGGTGTCGATAGGCCCAGGTTGTGATCCAAGTCGATCTCCAACCATTGATGGACCAGCTCCCAGCGATGGGCAAAGGTAAAGCGCACCAGATGGTACTTAAACCGCTGCTGCAGATAGTCCCGCTGACGCGGGGTCAACCCTAGAATATGCTCGATTTCCTGGGTCGGCAAGTCCTGGAGCCTGAGGGTAAAGTAATCGACACAATCCTGCTGCTTGCGCTCCTTCAGGTAGTCAATCAGCTCCTGGACCACATTTTGGCGCAGGGTATCCTCGGCGGGCTCCATGTCCTGGGCCACCATCTGATCGCGCAACTGCTGCATCGACGCCACATTGTAGGCATCGTCCTCGATCATCGAGCCCTCCGCCGCCCGCTCAATGTCCACAAGGGTCTCATTGGGCTGCTGCTGGGAGAAGGTCTGCGCCCGCAGAATAATCAACTGCTGGTTGCGGCGACCGGGCAGTGGGATCCGCCGCTTGCCATAGCGCTCCGTAAAGGCCATGTACTCGGCCAGTTGGATCAGGGTCTTGGGACTATAGAGTGGCCCCATCTGGTTTTCCCGACGGAAGGCGTTCAGGGACTCCATATAGAAGCCCTGCAAGAAATCTTCAATCAGCGTCAGCCTTGCTTGGTAGCTGGCCTGGCTTTTATTGGGGCTAATATATCGGTAGACCACGGCACTGAGGGTACTGTGCAGGTCCACGCGACCTCGCCGCGAGCCCAGCCGATAGTAATGCAGACATTGCTCCAGGCGGTGATTGGCCAAACTGGTTGCCCATTCCAACACGTCGCCGGAGTTTTGAATTCGCTTACTTTCGGTGCAGATACGAGAGACCTCATCGCCCAGACGCTTGGCCACCGATTGGCAGTCGCCCTTGGATGCTTTCGTACCCTGCGATAGCTCACGCAATAGCAGTTCGTAAATAACTTCGTCCACGCTTTGGCAGACTTCCCCCGCAGGTTCTAATGTTTGGTAAATCAAGACCCACTCTCAGATTTCGCAGAGAATATTAACTTTACCTAGAACGAAAATCGAGTTTAGAATCCCTGACAGAAATGCAGATGATAGATGGATGCAGGCAATCATGAATACAATCTAAATATCGATCTAGATTTCAAGCACCTGGCACAGTCTATATCGGAATAGGTGAAGAAGTATCAAAACACAAGCAATAATCAGCCAAATTCAGTGTTACTACTTAGATAGCAGGCACTAAACCAGAACGACCACTCAGATGCTTTTCTAGTTCTTACGTTTGAAACGGTAGATGATGAACCTCGATCAACAAGTCCAAGCTCTTCTTCAGGATGCCCCGGATGATCCGGAAATGCGCCAAATCACCCGGATTTTTATTCCGGTGCTGAAAAGCCTGGCAGCCAAGCGCCGCCACCTTCAGTACTATGTCTTGCAGACGGAGTCTGGAGAATGGGTGCGTTTGTCCCTTATCAATCGTACACAATCTAACCGAGAAAAAACCGTCATCTATGCCTTTTCCACGATCGAAGATGCAAAAATGTCGATCGAACCGGGCCAAGACATCCCCTGTAACCCCGTGCCTGTGGCGGTTATTGATCTGTTATTCAAGTTCTTTGCCTTTAACTTGGGGGAAAGCCTAGTTTTCTTTGAGAAGCCAGGCGATCGCCTCAAGGGCGTCGAGGTACCGCGTTCAGAGTTTGAAGATGCGCTCTATGGTTCCTCGGACTTAGCGTAGATTTGGGCCTAGGAGGCGTACGGATTTTGGGGCTGGGCGATCGGTTTTAAGCTATTGGCCTGGACCACGGCTTGGCGACGGCCCTCGATCGTTTCAGTAATCATCTGCCCCTCGACTTCAAACCATTGGTCCACGGGGTATGAAGCGCGATCGCCTGTCATGAGTTTTACAGGCAGGTGGACCGGGTAGACATCGGCGGCGCAGCAGGTGATCACGAAGCGGGTGATCGATAGGTATTGTCCTGGCAGCGTCCCCGGATGCATGGCAAACCCCTGAACCTTCACTTTCTGCCCCTGGTAGGCATCAGGTTCTGGGTAGACCTGAAGGGTACGGATCCAATCGATCAGGCTGCGGGATTCTGGATTGACCATGCCGCGAAAGGCCTGGGGGCGCACCTGGGTGAGGATGATGCCTTCCCCGGCCCCCCGCTGGACCGCTGTGGCACTGGCGAAGGCGCGTGGGGTAATCAGCAGTCCAGCGATCGCCATGATCAGCATCAGCGCAGAACCCCAGCCCTTGGGCAGGACGGCCAGGTGCTGGGCATCGTAGACGGGTTTGGCCGATCGGCGGCGTTTCCAGAGTTGGTAGCCTTTGAGGAGGGCGATTAGGAGAAGGGCGGCCCCTGCGGAAATCGTCAGTCCATTGTAGTTGGGGTGGATCAGGAGATTCAGCTTGCCGCCCAACCAGTAATGCAACAGCAGGAAACCCCAGGCGGCGATCGCGGCCACATCTAGCCAGGGGGTGATGGGTTGGGGGAGGAATTTCATCTGGATATCCTACAGCACAATAACTTGACCATCATTATCAAGGTAAACGGATCGATCGCCCTGACTTCGGCGCGGCGCAAAGTTGAGATCGATCTTCAGCATATCCTTGCCGATCTGGCTGGGGACGGCCCGCAGTGGGGTTTCGGTCTCTTCCCAGAATACCACTGAGAAATTGGGGTCGGTGCCACCGCCGCGATAGAACTGGACGGTCGATCGCGGTTGGATGTTCAAGGGCGCTCCGCCGAGGGCGTTTTCCACCTGGAGTACCTTGTAGGTGTGGTTGGTGACCTGGACCTTGATGCGCTGGCCGGGGCGGAAGCGCAGGTAGGGTTTGCTGCATTGGGTGGCGCAGGTGCCGCGTTCGGAGATTTGGGCCTGGGCTAGGGTGGGGAGTCCGAGGACGAGAAGGGCTGCCAGCAGCCGAGGAAAAACTGAAGTCATGGGACGTTTTTTAGGAGGGTTATTTTATTAAACCCCGCGCCTTAAGCTCCGATTACATCGAAAAAGCCATCTTCTAGCTCGTAGCCCATCAACTGGGTCATGGCCTTGACCCGCGATCGCCCTTCTATGCCCTGGCTCTGGAGCCAATCGGTCACAACAAAGGCCTTATGCATGACCAGCAATTCCAACGCCTCGGGGTTATAGATAATCCCGTCCTTGGGATGGAACTGGTGGGGCACCAGCATGGCAAAGTACCGGGCCAATTCGCCCCCTTTCCAGTCCAGCAGCAGCGGTAGCCAAGGGTAGCGCGCATCCAACCGGACGAACCACAGCCGGACCTCCGGGATCTCCGACAGCTCACGGGGATCGCCCTCCTCCTGCTCAAAGTGGATGTCAAAGGTCAGCGACTGCTCATGCTGCTGCCATTGGGGGGCGATCGCGGCAATCTGAGCTGCGGCTTCGGTGATGTCGATCTGGTAGAAGGCTTCGGTGGGGATAGAGAGGGTGGTCATGGTTGCTAAAGGGTAGTTATTCCTGAACGTCAGTGACGCGCCAACTGAGCTTGAGGTTGATCCAGAAGTTCCAGGCGGTGACGAGGGCGATCGCGACGAAGTTGCCAAGGTAGCGATTGATGCCGAAGTAGTTGTATAGGAGGTTCAGTAGGAGGACATTCAGGATCATGCCCATTAGGCAGATGGTGTTGAACTTGAGAAAACGCCTGAGGATCTGACGTTTTTTCGACTGGGACTTGGCTAGGTCCTGGAAGGTCCAGCGATCGTTCCAGCAGAAGTTGTTGACGATGGCGATTTCCGAGGCCAGCATTTTACTACGGGTGAGGCCCCAGCCCAGCATGCTCGGATCGCTCAGAAGATAAAACAGCAGCATGTCCACGAAGACCCCGCTCAAACCCACGAGCCCAAACCGCAGGAACCGCTCGATGGGAAACCGCTGTTTCAATGCGGTGATGCGACCGCGCGATCGGAGTTTTGCCAAATGGTGGAGGTAGTCTAGCCATTGCTGGGTGGTGACCTTGCTTTCGCCGAGCTGGCGCTCCTGGAAGATGTAGCCGACTTCGGCGATCGGGCCGACATTGCCTCTGCCGATCACCTCTAGGAGAATCTTGTAGCCCTTGGGGTCGAGTTCGACCTGGGTAATCGCCGATCGCCGCACCATGAAGTACCCACTCATCGGATCCGACACGCGCCCAACGACGTTTGGCAGGACCAGTAAACCGAGAATCTGCGCCCCCCTCGACAGCATCCGCCGCGCAATCCCCCAGTCACTAATCCCGCCCCCCGCCACATGGCGACTGGCTACGGCGAGATCGGCTCCCTGGGCGATCGCCTTGTACAGTTCCGCCACCTGCTCCGGTGGATGCTGCAGGTCCCCATCGATCACGGCCAAAACCTCTCCCTGGGACACCTGCCAGCCCCGGATGACGGCGGTAGAGAGCCCCCGTTCGCCCTGGCGGCGCATGACGTGGAGTTGGGGATAGTCGTTTTTGAGCAAGAGGGCCTGTTCCCAGGTGCGATCGGGGCTGTCGTCATCGACGAGGATGATTTCGTAGGATTGGCCTTGCAAGACCTGGGTCAACTGGGCGATCAGCGGTTCGACATTGGCGGCTTCGTTGTAGGTGGGGATGATCAGGGACAGGCCACAGGTGGGGGTGGCGGCTTGAATCACCAATGGCCCGATCGGCATGGGCAATAGGTCTTGATTTTCAGCCAGGTTGATTACCATAGCGTTCCAAGGAATTAGGGCGGGGTTATCTGGTAGGGGCGCGTCTCCCGCGCCCACCATCTATGCATCACACAGTTAGGGTCTCCGATTCACAAGCCATTGTTCCCTAAGTATTCCGCTTAACCGGGGCATTAAACTTACGACAGGCAGCCTTAGCCAGCTCCAAAGCAGAACTGTAGGCTTTGTCCCCAAGCATCACATCCCCGTAGTAGTCATAGCTTTCAGGGGCACCCCCATAGATCGGCAGCGGGTCATCCTCGGGATAGTCCTCCTTCGCCTCCTCAATGGCCGCCATCAAACTCTCCAAATCGAGGCGATGGGCTTCGACATAGACGAGGTTTTCGGGGGGTTGATTGAGCCGAGGGAGGGTCGGATCGACGATCGCCCCTTCGAGTTCGACCCAGGCATGTTCGCGGGGTTGGGCATCGCCTTTGAGGGCGAGGAAGCCCTGTATGTAGTCGCCACCGGGGAGCAGGAGGGCTGCCTGGTGGGCTAGGTTGAACGGATCTTTGCCTTTGACCTGCTGGGCGATCGCTTGGGATTGCGCCACATCCAATGCCTTATCCATGGCTGTCTGCCGGAAAACTGCTGTGCGATTCTATCACGGGCGGTGGCAGCGATCGATCGACTCCGTGACGATCAGGCTCATCCTGCGGCAAGATTGGTTTCACAGCGTTGGAAGACATGCTTGAGCCAACCAAGGACCATGCCTAGGTCAGTCAGCGCGTACAGCTCCGTTTTGTAAACTTCACCTGCGATCGTCAATCGATAGAAGGCCCAGGCATTTCCATTGCTGACGATGCCTAGGGTTTCGATGGTGCGATCGACCTGCTGATTTTCCCATTGGCAAGCTTGCATTTCAACTAAACATTGGGCGAGTCCCTGCTCGAAGTCATCTTTTTTGGCCTCAATGATGCATAGAAAGGGGGCTTCTAAATAGCCTTTTCGTTCAGCGATTAAGTAGTCAGCTACGCCCGATGTGGTTGGGCTTTCAAGGTTTGCACCTTTCCAGACTTTGATGTTGTCAAAACCTTCGAGGGCTTCTTCGCAGACGGCATCAATCAGTAGTTTTTTAGATTCTTCGCAGGTTTCGAGATCGAAGTGGCGTTGTAATCTAGCTAGCCGCTCCCGAAAAAAATCGCTTGCCACAGCTGGTGCGGGTTGTTCTTCCCAGGGTTGAATTTCCCGTAATTTTAGTTGTTTGAATGCTTCCTTAAGGTTGAAGCCAGAGAAATTCTTTCGTTTAGAGACCCCATCGGTAGATGTTTTCTGATCGGTTGATCTCTTTTGCTTAAGTGTTGCCATAACACGTCCTGGGCAGCTAGTTAGCTTTTAGTATAGCGTATTGTCATAGCGATCGCCCCACCTGAGAAAACCGATAGGTCACACTGCATGATTCCTCTACCTTCTATCAATCCGCTAGGCGATCGCACTCTGACCTCGCTATAATGCTACTAGGTCGCTCACAACCCCATCGCGTATGTCCAACCCCTCCCTAGAACAACGTGTCGCCCGACTTGAAGCCGAACTCACGGAGATCAAGTCCCAACAGCCCCCCAAGGAACCAGAACAGCCTTGGTGGAAGAAAATTGTGGGCATGTTCGCCGACGACCCCTACTTTGAAGCCGCCGTCGCCCGAGGCCGGGAATATCGTGAATCCCTAGGTGCAGTCGAAGCCATCGCCGACGAACTGCTAGACCTACCTGAAAAAACTAGCCACGACTACTCCCTTCAAGAAGCGATCGTCACTCTGAGAGAACCGATCGCGATCGCCCTCCAACGCCATTACACATTCGCCGAGATCGCCACCATTCTCACCCAGCAAGGTATCATCGTCACCGCCAACGAATTGAGCCAATACTACCTAGCCGCAACACCCACCCGATCTGAATCCAGGACTCGATCGCCGCGCAACAAATCAGGGAAAGCAACAAGACCAATCCGTTCTCGGGAAGCAATTCAACCCGCATAAATGGCTATGTACCTGCTTGATACGAATCATTTGACCATGCTGCAACGGGGTGGGATAGCCGCTCGAACACTAGAAAGCAAACTGGCAGCGATCGATTCAACTCAGCTTGCCACAACCATAGTCAGCTACCACGAACAAACCCAGGGCTGGCTAGGTGAAGCCAATCGACTCCCATCACTCAAACCTGAACAGCAGGTCAAAATCTATCAGCGCCTTGAAGCAACGCTAAAAATGTTTAGTGGTATTCCTGTAATTGGGTATGATTTACAGGCTGCGCAGGAGTTTCAAAGACTACGCAAACTGCATCGTAGAATTGGTGCAATGGATTTGAGAATTGCTGCGATCGCCATCACCCAAAATGCAATTCTCCTTACCCAAAATCTTAAAGACTTCACCGATATTCAAAATCTCAAAGTTGAAGATTGGTCATATTAACGCTGGAGCCAGCAACCGTGCATTCAAATAAGTGAAAAATCGATCGAGTTCATCTAAACTCCTCAACTCTGACCGTTCCTCTTCTGTCAACGCATCGATCTCATTCCCCTCCAGTAGAGTCTCCAGTCGATCCTGAAACCCATCCGTAAACCGAAATAACCTCAACCCGTCAACTTCCTCAACCTGCACCCCTTCATCCAGCAGAGAAGCAGGACTAATCGCTACTTGGATCATCTCGGGCCTCCACAAATTATAGATCAGCATTCATCATAAGCGATTTCTTCCCCAGAGACGATCGCTCCACCTGAGAAAACCAATGAGCGATCGATCGCCCCACCCCCACTCAAACACCAGCCAGCGATCGCCCCACCTGAGAAAACCGATAGGTCACACTGCATGATTCCTCTACCTTCTATCAATCCGCTAGGCGATCGCCCTTTGACCTATGGCTTGGGCGATGCGAACGCTCTTCCGGGATTGCTCTGAGACTATCTGAAAGACGGAATAGCTTTGCCAATATTGTTGCCCCCAGCGAGCACCTTGCGTAGGAGCTTTTGTTGGCTTGTCATAGGCAGAGGGTCGTTAGTCTACTGTATGCATTATAGCGGCATCAAACGCCGATCGCCTCCGGCAGCATCACCAAGATCGTTGTGCCTGTACCCACCTTACTCTCCACCTGAATCTGCCCCTGATGGTTCTCCACGATCGATCGCGCGATCGCCAGCCCCAAGCCCGTCCCCCCAGAGGACTTTGATCTCGCCGGGTCCACCCGATAAAATCGCTCAAACAACTGCGGAATTGATTCTTCGGGAATTCCAGCCCCAGTATCGATGATTTTAATTAAAATTTGAGCCGGATTGCGTTTACTTAATTCCACATGCACCTTGCCCTTTTCAGGTGTGTATTGCAACGCATTATCGACTAGGTTGGTAAACAATCGGGAAATTTGATCGCGATCGCCCAAAATTCCCACACCCTTCGTTTCGATCGCCATCGTCAAATCAATTTCGCGATCCACCGCCGTCATTCCCTGCTCCTCCAAAACCTCTTCTAATAAATCCTCTATAGCAATCCACTCCGTCCGCACCTGCACAATCCCACTATCTTGGCGCGCCAAAAACAACAAATCATCCACCAGCCGCCCAAGCCGCCGGGTCAACCGCTCGATCACCTGAAGATTTTGCTGCTGCTGCTGGGGATCGGGGTCAGCGATCGCCACCTGCACATTCGTCTGAATCACCGCCACCGGATTGCGCAACTCGTGGGAAGCATCGGCGGTAAACTGCTTCAGCCTCTGGTAGGAATCCCGAATCGGCGTCATCGCCAGCCCCGACAATAGCCAACCGATCGCCCCGACGATCGCCACCATCCCCACCGTGCCAATCCCCAAATCCACCACCAATTCCCTTGTCGGCTTCGTCACCTCAAACCAAGGCTCACTCACCCGTAAATAGCCCAGAAGCTGGCGATCGCCCATGGCCTGGGTAATCTGCCGTAAAATCAAAGGGGCTCCGGAACTGCGCTGAATCTGGACCGTCTCGCCAAACATGCTGGGATGGAGGGGAACGATCGCTAGGTTGTCCGATAGGGTAGACCAGAGGCGATCGCCCGCCGGGCTAAACCATTCAAGGTCGATATGGTCGTCTTCTAGGGCGACGGCATTATTCGGGAAACTGGCTTCGACATTGACGTGGGGCGGGGTGGTGTTTTCGATAATTAGCGATCGGCCTACGACTTCGACGACATGATTGAGGGTGTCATCGACGCGCTCGACTAGGGTATTGCGCACATAGAAATAAACGCCTGTGGCAATAATTAATAATAAAAGAGCTGTGACAGCTGTGTACCAGAGGGCAAGGCGACGACGGGTGGTTTGGAACATGATGTCAATCCTAACTAAAAAAGGATGCCTCGTGGGAGACATCCTCTTCTGAACAAGGTTTATTCGCTAAACCCTATTTGCCGCCAGCCATCTGGGCAGCGACTTCCGCCGCAAAGTCACTCTGCTCAACTTCAATGCCTTCACCCAGGGTAAAGCGCACAAAACGACGGACTTGGATGTTCTCACCCAGTTCACCCGCCAGGCTCTTAACCAATTGATCAACAGTGATGGTTTGATCCTTAATGAAGGGCTGCTCGATCAAGCAGAGTTCCTTGAGGCGCTTTTCGATACGACCTGCAACGATCTTTTCCTTCAGTTCCTCTTTCTTGCCAGCGAGATCATCTTTGCCCATCTCGATCGACTTCTCTTTCGCAGCGACATCGGCGGGGATATCTTCTAGGCGAACATATTCCACGTTCGGGCAGGCTGCGATCTGCATGGCAATGTTGGTAACCAACTCCTTAAACGCTTCGTTGCGGGCGACGAAGTCGGTTTGGCAGTTGATTTCGACGAGGACGCCGATGCGACCGCCAGTGTGGATATATTGACCCACCAGACCTTCGGCGGCAACCTTAGAAGACTGCTTGTCGGCACGGGCCAGGTTCTTCTTGCGCAGCCAATCGACGGCCTTTTCCATGTCGCCGTCGTTTTCAGCGAGGGCTTTTTGCAATCCATCATGCCGGCGGAGGTCTTTTCGCGCAGCTCTTTTACAGCACTTGCTGAGATTTCTGCCATGATTCTAGTTTCCTAAAACAGTAGTAGTTGTATTGTCCAAACAATCTTTATAGGCAGAACGGTAAGGTGCGTTTGACTGCCCTTACCGTTGCCGATCGATCCCAAGCTGGAGACTAAGCCCTAGGCTTCTTCTTCCTCGTCGCCTGTTTCGTTGTAGTCGATCTCTTCTTCGGCACCTGCGTAGGCCATCTCTTCGTCAGGGCTGAGCTGACCATGGCGACCTTCGTAGATCGCGTCGGCGAGGCGTCCCACTAGAAGTTTGATGGAACGGATGGCGTCATCGTTGGCGGGGATGGGCACATCGACGGCGTCGGGGTCGCAGTTGGTGTCCAAGAGGGCCACGATGGGAATACCGAGCTTCTTGCATTCAGAAACGGCGTTGTACTCACGACGCTGATCCACCATGATCACCACGTCAGGAATCTTGCGCATGTTCTTGATGCCACCGAGGTACTTCTGGAGTTTCTCCATTTCCCGACGCAGCATCGAGGCTTCCTTCTTGGGCAGCAGGTCCAGCGCCCCGGTGGATTCCCGGCGTTCGAGATCCTTTAGGCGCTCGACGCGGGTTTTGATGGTGGCCCAGTTGGTGAGCATGCCGCCCAACCAGCGCTGGTTGATGTAGTAGCCACCGCAGCGGGCGGCTTCCTGGGCGATGATCCCGGCGGCCTGACGCTTGGTGCCGACGAACAGGAACTTTTTGCCCTGCTCGGACTGGGTGCGGACAAAGTTGTAGGCGTTATCCATCAACTGGGCGGTCTGCACCAGGTCGATGATATGCACACCGTTACGCGAGGTAAAGATGTACGGCTTCATTTTGGGGTTCCAGCGGCGGGTCTGGTGGCCGAAGTGCACACCGGATTCAAGCAACTGGGCCAAAGATACTACTGGCATTTGACTTTCTCCTTTCGGGTTAATCCTCCACCTAGGCGTACTTATATCTGTGAATGGCGAACGACAGGCGGGCACTGGAGAAGACATACTGCATTCATTCTCGCGGGCTATCGCACCTTGCACCAATCACTAAGCACCCGAAGTCCTAGATGTGTGATTTTTGACAACTGGACTAGGGTAGCACAGTCTTGGGGGCGATGGTTGATTCCCTACTCGGCCATCAGGAAGAATTTGCCGGGTTTGCGGGCGGGGGCGGCGACGGTGACGGTGTAGCGGCCTTTGTCGGGGAGTTTGATGTCGAGGACGCTGCCGCTGCCTTCCTGTTGGGGGGCTTGCTTGGTCAGGGGCTGGCCCTGGCTGTCCTTGATCAGGATCTTGGGGACGAAGTCGCTGCTGTAGACGTACATGCGGACCTGCTGGCCCTGATCGCCCTCGAAGCTAAAGCTGCGCTCGAAGTTGCCCGAGGGGGTGGGAGCGTCGGTGGGCTCGAAGCCTTCGACGCGGTAGAGGAGTAGAGGGGTAGCTTTGATCTGGTATTTGCCGCTCGATGGGACGCGGGAATTGACCAGTACCCGGTAGGTTTTGGTTTCCTTGGACTGGCCAATTACGAGGGCGTAGTCGCGTTGCTTTTTGTTTTCGTCGCTGTCGAGGGGTTTGCTGCGATCGTCCATCATGACGAGATAGGGCTGGAAGTCCTTGCTTTCCATGCGGACCATCAGGGCTTTGCCAGGGACGGTGGTGAATTCATAGCGATCGTAAAAACTCCCGTCATTGCAGTTGATCGGGTCGTCCTTGGAGAGGGTGGATTCGATGCTGATGGGGCGATCGCTGACATTGTAGCGGCTGACTTTGCCCTGGTCGCCGAAGGGGCGTTGGGTTTTGAGTTTGCCGCTTGAATGGTCGCTGAGGAACTGGTTGACGGTGGTGATGGGGATCGAGAAGGAGATGCCTTGGCTGTTGCTGGCGATTTTTGTGTTGATGCCGATCAGTTCGCCAGCGGGGTTTAGTAACGCACCCCCTGAGTTGCCGGGATTGAGGGGGACGCTGGATTGGATGAGCTGTTTCTCGTTGTCGATGCGGCTGATGATCCCCTGGGTGAGGGATCCGGCGAATCCTCTGGGGTTGCCGATCGCGAACACCGACTGGCCAGGATGGAAGGTGGGATTTTGGCTGAGGGTGATGGCGGGGAGTTGGGTTTGGCTCGGCAGTTGGACGAGGGCGAGGTCGAGGCATTGGCCGCCGAGGGCGATGACGTTGCCCTTGAGGCTGCGACCGTCCTTGAGTCCGACGGTAACGGTGCGATCGTCGCCGACGACGTGGGCGTTGGTCAGTACGAGGCCATCGGGGCGGATCAGGACGCCGCTGCCTTGGCCGTCGCTGACGTCGATGCTGACGACTGCGGGGCTGGCTTTGTCATAGACTTGTTCGCCTTCGGTGGCGGCGCGGGCGGGGAGCGCGGTGAGGAGCCCGAGGGAGAGGAATACTGTTGTGCGATAGAGACTTGTGTGAAGGCTGACCATAGTTGAATTAGCTCCTGTGATGAACTCCAAATTCCCTAAATCTATGCACCGCCGCCCGTTTGTCTTATGCAAACGAGTCGTTTCTTATTTCTAGCTTAACGTTGGCTTAGCTGTCGTCCGCGAATTGTTAGAATTTTTCCAAATTGTTAGGTGGCGTATGGTTTGGGTCTCCGTAGCGGATGTAATTAAAAATACGACGGGTAGGGATTTTGCGATCGCTGATCGATCGTCTGTCAGTGGGGGCTGTATTAATCAGGGCTATCGGATTACGGGTACCGATGGACGGCGTTTTTTTATAAAACTTAATCGGGCCGATCGCGTCGGTATGTTTGAAGCTGAGGCTTTGGGGTTGCGGCAGATCGCTGAGACGGGGACGATTCGGGTGCCGGGGGTGATTGGGTGTGGCGTGGGGGAGGGCAGTGTTTTTTGGTGTTGGCGTGGTTGGATATGGGGGGTGGGAGTGATTTTGCCCTAGGTGCGCAGTTAGCAAAACTTCATCAGTTTCGGGGGGCGACGGCTTTTGGGTGGAAGCGGGATAATACGATCGGGGCGACGATTCAGTGCAATGGGTGGATGAAGGATTGGGCTGAGTTTTGGCGGGTGAGACGGTTGGGGGTGCAGTTGGAGTTGGCTCGCAAGCGCGGTGGGGTGTTTAGAGGGGGCGATCGGCTATTGGAGAGGGTACCGGAGTTGCTTCAGGGGTATAGGCCGCAGCCTTCGCTGGTGCATGGGGATTTGTGGGGTGGGAATGCGGGTGGGCTTCAGGATGGGACGCCTGTGATTTTTGATCCGGCGGTTTATTGGGGCGATCGGGAGGTGGATGTGGCGATGACGGAGTTGTTTGGTGGGTTTTCGCGGGGGTTTTATGAGGGGTATAACGGTGTGTGGCGGTTAGATGAGGGGTATGGAAGGCGGCGGGATTTATATAATCTTTATCATGTTTTGAATCACTATAATTTGTTTGGGGGGAGCTATTTGGGGCAGGCGAATGGGATGATCGATCGGTGTTGGGGGATTGACGATCGGTTTAATTATCTTCAAAAAGTGTATCTAAATCACGATATCCACTGACAACTCTAAGAACTTCCACAAGTTCATCGGTGACCCGATATACGATGAGATAATTGTTGAGAATTAAGCTACGATAATTCTCGCCCCATTCTCGTTGGGATTTGCCTAGATTTGGGAAAGCGACAATATTTTTTAATTTGTCGTTAAATTGCTTGAGGAAACGATCGGCGTTGTCGAAGCTGGAACGATCGGCGATCCCTCGCAAAATCTCTTCAAGGTCTTGATTGGCTGGGGTAGTGATGACGTAACGACGGGCCATTAGGATGCCTCATTGCGCCAAGCATTGAGTTTGTCTTGCAGGGCTGCGATCGCAACCTCACCATCAATCACGTCACCTCGATCGGCGGCTTCTGCCCCAATTAGGACCGCTTCTTTGAGTTGTTGGCGACGTTGAATATACTCGCGTAGGGCTTTTGCGACGATCGTGTCAGTAGTGGCTTCGTGATCGAGGGCGATCGCCGCTTGCAAAAGATCGGTATCAACGTCGAGGCGTGTAACCATTGGGTTGGCTCCTTGGGTTCCAGGTGCATTTCTATTGTAGCCTGTTATCTGACTTGGTGAGAGCGATCGTAATCCATCAATTCCAAATTCAGCCACCCACCGACTAATAAGAGTCCTGGAGGGACGATCGGACTAGTCCGCAATTCATTCGCGGCGCTAACCGTGATGCAGACGAACAATTCCGACAATTATCTAATCCCAATAATTGTCGCCCTAATCGTTGCTGCCGAGACGCCCGCGAATGGAATTGCGGGCTATCTAAATCCCGTCCCTTCAGGACTCCGAACCCTCGTGCTGATTGCAATAATCGATCGCATCCCCACTTCATTACCCACCACAACCACCACAACCCCCGCCGCCACAGCCGCCACCATCTCCTCCAGAAAAATCACCTCCATAAGCCCCACAGCCACCATCTCCTATGGATCCAATTCCCGGTAAAATAACGGGTGTCAAAATCGATCGCAGATCCCCAAACTCATCCCCGACCAAAACCGCCGAACCAAATAGCGCAAAGCCATAGGCTAGGTTTTCAGGGGAGCTGTTACCCTCAGACAAGGAACGATTATCGTTGCGGAGCGCTTCTAGGCGGCGATCGCCCACCGGACTCCGCCATCTCCTTTCTGGTGCTTGCCAAATACTAAACCAGCCAAAGATGGCTAAAAGTAGACATAATGAGACAAGATAACCGACAGGTCTGTCATGACTCAGACCGATCGCGATTCTCACACCACCAACACTGAGCACGATCGCGATCAACAATGCAGGATAGAGTCGTACCGATCGCAGCAGTTCCGGATTCATTAGCAGCTTTTGCGCTTGCAATTGTTCTTGTGTTTTGATAGATAAATTTTCAATCACACCCTGAATTTGCCGTAATCCCTGACTCTCTGGGATCCCGGCCAACATAGCCGATTCTATTGGATGGCAAGCCTCATCAGCATCTTTAAGTACCTTTAGTTTGAGGATGCGGTATTTTCCCTTATGTTCCTCCTCATCCTCTTCAATTTCCAGATACCCCTTCTGAATCAAACTCACGATCGCAGTATCCGCCAAACGGATTTCTCCCACCAGACAAGCGGATTCATACAGGTCTAGTTTTTTCGGAGATTGCGACATGCAGTTTTTCCGAAATAGCCATGATTGCAGCGCGATTGCCACAAGAATGGCACTGAGGCCAGCGACAAAATAAAACTGTAAAAATGCTTTCCCTGTCAGGCTTAATGGATTGACAACGCCTTCTATTGAATTACATCCCGCAAGTAATATTACAATACCAATTGCTGAAATTAATTGTACTTTATCGGCCCATAGGAATTTCAACGCCAACTTTGGCAGAATCCAATGATTCTGTCGATTGACACGCACAAACTGTAGGTCTTGCCCAAAACGGACCTCTGGAGCGGGCTAAAGATCAGACGGTGGTTTTGCCTGAAATAGGTTTTCGTAACTGGCTAACGTCTTGGTATACCAATCTCTAAACTTGTGCTGCTCCATAGCTCCACCACGGGTAGGCTCATGATGTAAGTGCTGCTCCAGCACCTTCGGGCAAAACTCTTCCCAATAGGATCTGCTAGGGAGCATGTCTCCCTTTGCCGTAGAAAAATAAACCTTGTATAATCGGGCATATCGACGCACGGTGGAGTAAAGAGTTTATGACCCCTGAAGAAAAAGCCTCTCTTGACCAGCACGTTCAGGCTATT
>JAAUSA010000256.1 GCA_012031975.1 Alkalinema sp. RU_4_3
TAACTTCATGCGCTTAGCTGCTACTTTGCAGAAGCAGCCTAAAGGTAAGACTCGGGTGTCCCACTTTTCACGGTTGATGACCCCAACAGTCCAAAATGCTGCTGCTGCCTAATTCGCCAACAGAATCTTGGAATGGGTTGCAGTGGGCTTGGATTTTCCTATTGCTGACCATGGTGGCTTGGGGCGTTTCGTTACTGAGCCGCGATCGCTTTTGGCAACGCAGTAGCTGGTTCGTGGGATTGGCCCAGGCATCCTGTGCTTATTTGCTGTTTTCCTCGGAGATTCGATCGAGCATGACCATGGTGGCGCTGCCTTGGTTGTTGGTGCCTGCGGCTTTGACGGGGCTGGGCTATCGGACGGAGGGTGAGCGATGGTCTACGACCGACCGTAGGTCATCGCGGTTGAATTTAGCCTTAGCAACGGGCGCAATGGTGTTGGGGTCAGGGTTGGCGATCTGGAGTGCTTCAGCTTGGGTGGTGATGGCGCTGGTGGGTGTCGGTGTGATGGGGTTGGTGTCCTGGAAATGGCCTGTGATGTCTGTGGCAGGGCTGGCCCTGGGCTATGGTGTGAGTGCGATGCTGGTGCCCTTTTGGTATTCCAAGTATGCGACGGAACCCCAGAATTGGATGCTGGTTATGGTGGGATTAACCTGGGCAATGTGGCTGCTACGATGGGGGAGCGATCGTCTGCGCAATCCCTTACTGGGTGAAGCCTACGGCCTTGCGGCGGATGGCATGGGTTGGGGGTTTGCGGTACTGGCGATGGGCTGGATGTTTTTGGAAGGGGAATTTGCCTTTGCTGGGCGAGAGAATCTGCTGGCGACGCTGCTTTTGCTGGGGGCGCTGGTCTGTCGCCAAGGGTGGAATCCGAATCTGTGGGGGTTGGGGATGTTTAGCCTGGGGCTGGCGCGGGTGCTGCTGGGATTGTTGCCTGCGGGGAGTGGCGATTGGGCCGGGGCCGTTGCGGGTGGGGTGGCGATCGCGATCGATTTCCTCCCGGTGCGGGATTGGCGGCGATCGAGTTGGCTCTTGCCCGGTATGGTGGTGCTGTTGACGGGACCAGTCATCGGGGTGGTTCCGCTCCTACTGGCGGGGGCGGCCTATGGGTTTCTAGCCCTGAAGAATCAGCGGGTGGGATTGAGCTATGTGGGGCTGGCTCTGGCGGATTGGGGGATTTGGCAATGGTTGGGGTTGAATTCGGTGCGCGATCCGCTGTGGTATGTGGCGGTCTTGAGTGCTAGTTTGATCTATGTGAGCCATGTGGAGCGGACTTTACAGGCAGATAATCAACGGGAACTGCGCCATTGGTTACGGGTGTTGGCATTGGCGCTTTTTTCGTTTACGGCCTTTGTGGAAATTGGCACATGGAATCAGGGGCTGTTCACAATCCTGTTGGGTTTAGGGATTGGAGCCTTGGGGATCCTGTTGCGGACAAGGGCCTATTTGTATGTGGGAACAGTGACCTTTGTGATGGCAGTTTTGCGTCAGTCTTGGGTGTTTATTAGCAATTATTCGATGTTGCTTTGGGTGTTGGGAATTGGGTTGGGCATCCTGTTGATTTGGGTGGCGGCAACGTTTGAGGCTAGACGATCGCAGACGATCGCGCTGGTGAAATATTGGATGGAGGAACTCGATCGTTGGGCATAACCTATTTGACCAAATCCTCAATGACACTGGCTAGGCTGGAGACGGTTTTGGTGAATTTGTCGAAGTTGATTTTGTCGTAGCTGTCTTCGAAGGAGTGGTAATAGGGATAGCGATAGGTGTCTGTGTCTGTGACTGTGTCTGTGATGCCTACATCAACACCCGATCATCCGGAAATAGTAAAATTCGATGCGATCGCCCGCCCTTCCTGCCCTACAATAGGTGTTACCATAGACAACCACAGACCTTCCATGCAACCGACCGATCCGAGCAAATTCACCGACAAAGCATGGGAGGCGATCGTTCAGTCCCAGGACGTAGTGCGCCGCTACAAGCACCAGAACCTGGAGGCCGAGCACCTAATGATTGCGCTCTTTGAGCAGCCCGAAGGGCCGATTCCAGCCATCCTCACCAAGCTAGAAGTCGATCTTCAAAAATGCTTTCAGCAAATCACCGACTTCACCAACCGCCAGCCCAAGCTCGGCAACATCGAGCAACTCTACGTTGGCTACAGCACGGAAAAGCTGCTCGATCGGGCCGAAAGCCTGCGCAATAACTGGAAGGACCCCCTGATCGCCATCGAGCATATTCTGATCGGCTTTGGATCCGACAATCGCCTGGGGATGCGGCTGTATCGCAGTCTGGGTCTGTCCCCGGAGAAAATGGAAACGGCGGCCAAGGAAGTGCGATCGAGCACCCCTGCCAAGGCCTACTCCGGTGCTACCACGGGTGCTGTGGGTCAGCAAGAAGCCAGCCAATCGGCCCTGGAGCGGTTTGGGCGGGACCTGACGACCCTGGCGAAGGATGGGAAAATCGATCCGGTGATCGGTCGCGATGAGGAAATTCGTCGGGTGATCCAGGTGCTGTCGCGGCGGTCTAAGAATAATCCTGTCTTGATTGGGGAGCCGGGGGTGGGGAAGACGGCTATAGCCGAAGGGCTGGCCCGTCGGATTGTCAATGGGGATGTACCCGAGTCCCTGAAGAACCGGACCCTGGTGTCCCTAGATATGGGATCGCTGATCGCCGGGGCCAAGTATCGCGGTGAATTTGAGGAACGGCTGCGGGGGGTGCTGAAGGAGGTGATGGACTCCGATGGCCAGGTGGTGCTGTTTATTGATGAGCTGCATACGGTCGTCGGGGCTGGCAACTCCCAGGGCACCACCGACGCTGGGAATTTGCTTAAGCCCGCACTCGCTCGGGGGGAGCTGCGCTGTATTGGGGCCACGACGATCGATGAATATCGCAAACATATTGAAAAGGACCCAGCCTTGGAGCGCCGGTTCCAGCAGGTGCTCGTGCCCGAGCCTAGCCCAGAGGATACGGTGTCTATTCTGCGGGGACTGAAGGAGCGCTACGAGGTCCACCATGGGGTGACGATTACGGACTCGGCCCTGGTGGCGGCGGCGATGCTGTCGAGTCGGTATATCAGCGATCGCTTCTTGCCGGATAAGGCGATCGATCTTGTCGATGAAGCGGCGGCGAAACTGAAGATGGAGATTACTTCCAAGCCGGAAGAATTGGAGATTATCGATCGACGCCTAATGCAATTGGAGATGGAGAAACTGTCGGTGGAGCAGGAATCGCTCAACGGCAAGGGCAAGTCTTCGACCAATGCCAAGGAACGGGTCGAAAAAATCAAGCGGGAAATCGAATCTCTTTCTGTCAAGCAGCAAAGCCTCAGCAGCCGTTGGCAGGATGAGAAAACATCTCTAGATGCGATCAAAACGCTAAAAGCTGAGGAAGAACAGATCGGGGTGCAGATTGCCCAGGCAGAGCGCGATTACGATCTCAATACGGCGGCGCAGTTGAAGTATGGGCGCTTGGAGGCTTTGCAGCAGGAGTTAGAAACCGCTGAGGCGAAGCTGATGGATTTGCAGGCGAAGGGGGCGAACCTGTTGCAGGAGCAGGTGACGGATGCGGACATTGCTGAAATCGTGGCGAAGTGGACGGGCATTCCGGTCAATCGGCTGATGGAGTCCGAGCGGCAGAAATTATTAAACCTAGAGAGTTTGCTGCAGGAGCGGGTGGTCGGTCAGGCTGATGCTGTGGAAGCTGTTTCTTCTGCGATTCGGCGGGCGCGATCGGGCATGAATGACCCCAACCGGCCGATCGGCTCCTTCCTATTCATGGGACCAACGGGTGTGGGTAAAACCGAACTGGCGCGGGCCTTGGCGGCATTTTTATTCGATGCAGATGATGCCTTGATTCGGCTGGATATGTCGGAGTACATGGAAAAGCATTCGGTGTCGCGCCTGATTGGTGCGCCCCCTGGATATGTCGGCTACGAGGAAGGCGGCCAGCTAAGTGAAGCGGTACGGCGCAAGCCCTATTCGGTGGTCCTGCTTGACGAGGTGGAGAAAGCCCATCCGGATGTGTTTAATGTGCTGTTGCAGGTGCTCGACGATGGGCGAGTGACGGATTCCCAGGGTCGGACGGTGGATTTTTGTAATACCGTGATCGTGATGACCAGTAATATTGGCAGTGATTTTATTCTCGATATTGCCGGGGATGAGTCTCGCTATGATGAGATGTACGATCGCGTTATGAAGGCCCTTCAGAAGCGCTTCCGCCCAGAATTTCTGAATCGAATTGATGACACGATCCTATTCCATCCCCTGGGCCGCAAGGAATTGAGCACGATCGTTGGCTTGCAAATTAAGCGGATTGAGTCGCTGTTGACGGATCAGAAGATTGCCTTGGAAATTAGCGAAGTGGCTAAGGCTTGGATTGCTGACAAGGGCTATGACCCAACCTATGGGGCGCGGCCTTTGAAGCGGGCGATTCAGAGACAGATGCAAAATCCGATCGCCACTAAGATCCTGGAGAATACCTTTGGGTCAGGGGATACGATCGTAATTGATGTAGTAGACGGGGCTTTGAGCTTTAACAAGAAGGGATGAGGGGTAGGTTCTGGTTACTTCGCTTGATCAATCAAGCTACTGCTGAACAGTGGAAAGAGCATTGTCGCCCAGTCCAACAGATTCAAAATGACTGATCACTTTGGAGGGCTTGGAGTTGGGCGATCGTCAAATCTGTCATCTCAGCGATCTCCGCCAAGGGCATCTGCTTCCTAAGCATCCGCAGAGCAACTTTGCTAATGCCATCTTTCACCCCGATCCTCTGACCTTCGGCAAGGGTTTGATTGCGCCATTCTTCATAGGCTGGAGATAGGTTTATCATGATTTCCTCTAAATCTCTGCTTCTATTGTGCCTGATCTGGAGGTTCACGCGCAACATGGCGAGATGATCCAGGGTTTCGAGTCGGTGGCGATAGTCCTTGGGAAGGGCCAAGAGTTGCTTTACGGCCTCGGCTTGGACGCTGCCTCTACCGAGGAGGCGGAGCCATATGGTATCAATCGTCACCGGTAGTTCATGAATCATAACGATCGCAGTACAATCATCCTCCGGCAGAAAGTAAATCCCCTCACCCCATTCTGGTTTAGGTTCAGCGCGGCGACGATGCTTTAGGGTCTGGGATAGAGTGGGAGAGAGAATCCAGAGAAAAGGCAGATCGCGATTGTATAGAATTTGTCCGTTCTTCTTGGCGAATTGTTTTAGTTCCGATCGCAAATCCAATAATTTATCCCGACATTTTGCAATTTCATCGGTGGGGACTGGGTTGCGGAAGAACTCGATGAGGGCGGGTTTGCTCAACATTCTGCCGACAAGTTTCAGGGATTGTAGACTTTCAAGGTGTTTTGGGTCTGGGTAGAATACCAAGTCGATCCGTCGAACTGGGCCAGAGACCTCTCGCTCAATCTCTACTTTGCCGAAATTAGCCAACAGAAACTTGAACCAGCCCTTGGCATACTGGTCATGGACGGCTCGGGGCATGGGTCAAAGGAGAAATAGCGATAGTCCAAAGGTAGTCTGTAAGCCACTAACTCGGCATCTATCCTAGGTCTGATGTTCTGGCTCTAGAGTATACAGGTCCAATATTTCGGAATCCTGAGAACTATGCCACAATACAGAGGCTGAGTGCCCAAAGACACCAACTGCCCACGGATTCCCTATGCCTAAACCCACGACCCAAGAGCTACTGCGATTGATTGACCAAGCGGCGGATGAGGGCTGGGAGGAGTTGGATTGGGCGGGGATGGGGTTGGAGGTGTTGCCGCCGGAGATTGGGCGGTTGGTGGGGTTGAAGCGGTTGGTTTTGGGGCGGTGGGATGAGGCGGCGGGGAAGAGTACGGGGAATCGTTTGGTGGAGCTGCCGGAGGAGCTTGGGGCGCTTCAGATGCTTGAGGAGTTGCATCTGTGTGATAACAGGTTTGAGGTGTTGCCGGAGGTGGTTGGTGGGTTGGGACGGTTGCGAAAGTTGGAGCTGGCGGAGAATAGGATTTCGGAGGTTCCGGATTGGATTGGGTCTTTTGAGCAGCTTGTGGAGTTGTCACTGTGGGGCAATCAGATTGAGATATTGCCGGATTCGACGACTGGAAATTCACAGGCACCAACAATAAAAACTACAGAATCCACATTTGGGGAGACTGTAAAATGTTTTGTGTCAGAGGTTAAAAAGTAGGATCTAATGAACTATACCTCTATCAACAAATCATGCTGAACCTTCGACCAGAACTACTTGACGAGCTTCTTAAGGACTACAACAATCCTCAGGATCTAATCGGCGATAACGGGATCCTCAAACAGTTGACCAAGGCCCTCGTCGAACGCTGTCTAG
>JAAUSA010000257.1 GCA_012031975.1 Alkalinema sp. RU_4_3
ATCGGCTCCCACCAACCTGGCAGCAGTACTCCAAGACGCCACCAACAGCTACTTCCAGCGCAAAGCCTCGGGAGACGCCACCTCCGGCGAAACCCTCCTCGTCGTCACCGATGGCGAACCCGACGATCGCCGCGCCGTCATAGATGTGATCATCCGGGCCACCGAAAAAATGGAAAGCGACTCAGAACTGGCCATCTCCTTTATCCAAGTCGGCAATGACGCTGGTGCCACCACCTTCCTCAAGGCCCTCGATGATCAGCTAGAAGGCGTCGGCGCAAAGTTTGACATTTGCGATACGATTACCATAGACGACATGGGCGACCTGAGCCTCGCCGAAGTCCTAATGTCCGCCATCGACGACTAAGCTAAAGCCTATGGATGCGATCGATCAACTACTCGCCAACCTTTCCCAAACCGCAAAGACCAATCCGCCAAAACCCTCAACTAGCGGATCGGTCGATCCCTTAATTGCGCAGATCAAAGCAGAACAGATCCAATCGGAACAGGAAAAGCAACGGGAAATTGATCTCCGTCGCCAACAGCAAGAACAACTCAAACAACAGCGCCTAGAACAATTACAACAGCAACGCCGAGCTGCCCTCCAGCAGAGAGCAAAAGCATGGCTTGCCCAGCTCGATCCAAACACCGCAGAAGGCCGTTGGTTTGAGGAGTTCGCCTGTAATTACAGCTCCAAATTGGAAGCCGCGATCGCCTACCTAGAAGCCCTAGAAGACCTAAACCACCTCCACCCTTGATCGATGCTACGGCCCCTTTGCTCCCCTGGGGAGCGCCACCTTCGTTGCCGAACTCCCAGAAATCCCCGAAACCCAACCCCGCCATCGTTAATTCTCTCAACAAACTTAATCAAGATTCCGTAATACAAATTCCCCCGCCCACCGCCAAAACCCCGACGGGGAGAACAGTCCTTCCTCCATCTAGCCCCAGTCCCCTGGCTGAAACCTAAAGGAATTCCGTGAATCTCCGGAATAGTCAGAATAGAAGCGATAAAAGATAAGCAATGGACAAACAGTGGGGTCAGTCGCCCTTCGATCGATCGCACTCTAGTCCAGGGGTGCTCCATGAGCCACTTTAAAATATATCAAGAATTTAATTTTGGCCGATAGCGAAAAATAGCTGCTACCACTACACCAACAGACCCTTTATTTCCCACAGATTTCAACATCCATAGGTCCAACGATCCAGAGAGATGCCGTTGTTCCGTTGATGCTTGAACCCCCCAAGACTCATCCAACGGGTCCCAATTCTCGGACCCGTTGGCCTTAGACAATGAAGCGCGAGGTCATTGTAACCATGGTTGTCCATACTTTCCAAAAGCCCAAAGACAGAGCCAAAACGGCAAGGCATCAGCCCCTGGAATCCCCTGCACCTAGCCGCTCCAATTCGCGGTTCGATGCGCTGTGCCAAAGCTATAGCACCTCCTTCCAGGACGTGGCGGCCTACCTAGAAAACTCCGCCACCTTCGCCGAAAAGCTCTTCCAGGGCCTGGAGCGATATTTGGAATGTCCCCATCGCCATATTCATTGCTGCGATAGCCAGGGCCGCGAGCGCGGCCTGAGGGAGGCTCTCCATCTGGAACAGGGCTTCTGGCATATGCATCTCGAACTGCATTTGGATCAGAGTTTGGCCACCTCGCCTCGGACGAAACGGGACTTTCAGGTCTACTATCCGCCCCAGTCCTTGATGATGCCCATTCTGTTCAAGCCGATTTCGCCCTCACAGTTCGTGGTGCAGATGAAAGGGGCCAGGGAGCGGTTCATTATCAATGGTTCCCAGGACCATGATTTTGATACGTTTTATGAAATGATGTTTCATCACATTCAGAGTCACTTTCAGCGCATGCTCGATCATATTTCCCAGCGCAGCGAAGCACCGAATTGGATTGTGATCGAAGAACCTTTCTCCATGCTGGAGTAATTGCCAAAACATAGATTCACAGCAACTTAAGCACCCGCAACACCGATTTAATCGATCGCGCTGCGGGTGTTTTTTGATCCGTGGTTTTGCCCCTTAGGCCTGGGGGTAAACCACGGTTTTATAGTGGAGTTCCGGCTTGGGAGTTTCTAGGGGAGGTTTGCGCTGGGGTTCTACCTGGGGACTGGCGCGATCGCAGGCGGTCACAAACAACAGTAGCGCCAGAATGGGTTTCAGCATCTAGAGGTTGAGGTCGAAGTCGAAGTCGTCTCCACCGAGGCTGGGGGCAGCGACGGTGCGATCGACCGTGGCCCGATAGCTTTCCCGCTTGGTGGCGGCTTCGACGGCGATCGCTGCGATCTGGATCTCCACACTGCCAAAGGGCACAGTCAACTGGGTCACAGCTTCCAGGGCCTCCTTGCCGTTGGGCAGAAAGTCCACCAGCCAGCGCGGCCCGTCCAGCATGGTCCGGCTCTGACGATCGTGAATCCAGAGTTTGACATAGAGCTTGGCGAGGATGTTGGGCAGTAGAACCTTCACCTGGATCGCCTGACCCGTCACCAGTTCCCCGGCAGCGACTTCGATCGTCGGCACCGGAATGGCCTCACTGTCAGGAATCAGCAGGGGATTGGCCTCGCCGCCGACGGGTTTCGGCTGCGGCGGAGCCTCGGGCAGATCGTCGATCACCACTTCCTGGGTACTAAACTCCAGGGGCGCAGGTTCGAACAGGGCATTGGTTAGGTCAACGTCAAATTCTTCGGCGGCGATGGGAGGAGCCTCCTCCATGAGTTGCAGATCAGGGCTATCTAGATCTAGGGACAGATCCGCCGAATCTAGGGACAGATCCGCCGAATCCCCTAGGCTCAAATCCAGGCTATCTAAGTTGAGATCCAACTCGCCAGGATCGCCCAGGTCATCGCCCCAGACATCGAGATTGAGGGGGTCATCCGCCAGGGGATCCGCCAGGGCTGGGTCCTCCCAGTCTGGCAACGGCTCCGGCTCGATCGTCGCCCCAAAACTCGGCAGGTCCACATCCCGCAGGGATTCCCGCGCGGGGGTCGGGGTAGCACCCGCCACATTTTCGGGGGCCGCTCCAATCAGGTCGAAGAAGGAAAAATCCACGCCCGTGAACTGATTCATGGGGGTTTCCTTCAGGGGCAGTTTTGGCGCTGGCTCCGGGGGCTCGGGGAGATTGGCCGCGACGGCTTCTGGGTCGGCGATCGCGTGAAGGTCTGCTGGGCCAGGACATCAACCCCATCGTTCCAGAGGGTGAGTTCACCAATCAGCAACTGGGCCTGGAGATCCGCCGGGATGGCCAAGCTGAGCACAAAGGGAATCGGCAGGGGCTGGTTCTGCAAGACTTGGCGCTGTTCGGCCAGGACCTTGGCGGCCTGGGGGTCCCGGAGTATGGCCACCAGTTCACTCTGGCCCAGTACCCCTGGGGTATCGGCGGCGATCCGGCCCGTCAGATTGAGGGGCTGGCCAGGGGTGATGTTGTAGAGGTCGAGATCGAGGACCAGGCTCGGGACCGGGGGCTTGATCGCCGCAAAGGCCGCCGTGGATTCCTGGGCCAGGGAAAGATGGCTATCGACGGCGAAGCTCCCGAGCGGATCGACGGGTTGCTCCGGAATCTCCGCAACGGCCAGGGCATCCCCTGCCTCCGTAAAGTCAAGGTCGTCCAAGCTCTCGGCCCAGCTCGGTTCCGGCAGGGGCATCAGGCTCAGTTCCGTGGGGGTGGGACTGGCGTTTTGTATGGGTTCGGGCAGTTCTGCGGTGTTGGGAATGCTGAAGGGATCGACAAATTCAGGGGTTTCAACGGCGGCGACCTCAGGGAACCCAAGGGTGGTGCCGGGGGAGAGGGCGATCGGCTCCGCTGCTGCCTCAGGGAAGCCCAAGGTAGTACCAGGGGAGGGCTCGATCGGCTCCGCCGCTGCCTCAGGGAAGCCCAAGGTGGCTCCAGCAGCAAGGCCCAAACCCAGTCCCAGGGCTAGGTTTGGGCTGGATGGCGGTGGCTCGATCGGGTCCAATTCAAAGGCCAGGGACAGATCGGGGGTATTGAGGTTGGGCTCGATCGTCGTGCTGCGGATGTCTTCGGTCAGATCGAAGGCGCGATTGTCTGCCGGCAAGTCATCATCCGGCAGGTCCAAATCCAAATCTAAATCCAGGTCGTCCAGCCCACCCAGGTCCGTCTCAAAGTCCAGGGCATTTTCCAGATCCAGGGCCTGATCGGCATCAAGCTGCAAATCATCGGCGTTAAAGCTCAGATCCAACTCGCCTGGATCGTCGAAGTTTAGCGCTTCCTCCAAGTCGGGCAACGCTAGATCAACGGGCGTTTGGAACCCAGGGCCATCGAGTTCAAGGTCCCCAAACTCTAATTCCCCAAAGGCCAGATCCGAACCATCTAGATCCGAACCACCTAGATCCAAGACCTCTAAATCGGAAAGTTCGCCCAGATCCAAGTCCCCCTCCCCCAATTCCAGGGCGCCTAGGCCCAGATCGGGCGTCGGAATCACAGGCAATTGCTGAGCCGCCGCCGCAACCACGGGCTCAGCCGCTGCCCCAGGCTCCTCCGCCCCATCCCAATCCGGCTGCCAATCGCCTAAATCTTCTTCGACCTTTTCCAGGACATGCAACTGCACCGAGGTATTCCAGTCATCCCCCTGGCAGTCGATATGCCACAGACCGGGCGGCATCGAAGTAAAGGCCAACACCGCCGCCAAGCCCTGGCCATCCGTGCGGATCGATCGCTGCCGCGACATCGGCTGCCCCCCTAAGCTCGGCGCATGGCTGAGCCGCACGGAGACGGGCGCATTGCGATAGCGCGACCTGGCCAGAATCCGGTAGCGCCCCTCCAAAATCTCCACATCAGGAGATTCCAGCGGCAACCAACTCTGGTCCCCCTCCTGTTGAAGTAAAAATGTCCAGTCTGCGCGATCAACCATGGGACTCAGATGCAACGATAATGGGTCAACCAGCCAGGGCCAAAACCCCGCCCTATCAAGTTGCGTACAGTCTACCGCAAGGCCTATATTTCGGCAGAGAAATATCTATTTCACACCGATCGCATTCCAAGTCGCACCCCCCACAATCCCATCTTCCTCCAGCTTGGCCTGACGCTGGGCCGCCTTGACCGCCGCCTCCGTTTGCTCCCCAAAGCCGCCATCTATAGGACCGTCGTAGACACCGATCGCCCGCAGGCGCTGTTGCAACAGCACCACGCTGTCGCCCGTGGCACCCCTTGCGCAGGATGGCGAGGGGCGCGGTTGAGCTGGGGGCTGGGGCAGGAGTGGTGGCCACGGGCGGTGTTGCTGGCGCTGGGGGAGCGGCGATCGTCACCGGAGATTCCCCAGGCGCGGGCGGGAGGAGTTTTGTCCAGGTGGCGGCACCGACGATGCCGTCCTGGCTGAGGCCCGCTGCCTGCTGGAACCGGGTCACCCCGATCAGGGTTTCCTCATTGAACTGACCATTGATCGCACCACCGTAGTAGCCCATCAGCCGCAGCACAGCCTGCAAATCCTGGACATCCGGCCCCGTGGCCCCAACGCTGAGCAGCGATCGCACGGGCGTGGGCATGGCGGGGGCCTGGGCAAGGGCGGGCAACCCAGAACCTAGGGAAAGGGCGATCGCTGCTGCCCAGCCTGTAAACTTGAGTAGCTGTGCCATGGAGCAAATTATTCCTGCAAATTATCAACTAAACCATACATTAAAGCAAAATCTACCCCCAGTCCTCCCCAATCCCCGAGCGGTTTTATCTGAAATTGTCATGGCTTCTCCCTTGCTTCTCCATCGCTTTCAAGGCAGTTTTGTCGGCGTTAGTCTAGGTGATGACGACACCCATTGGGCCGATCGCCTCCTCCCCATATCAAAATGGTTGCTCAATCCCCAGCCCGTCCCCGCACCCCCAGTGACGATCGCCCATGGCATCGACCTCCTCCCCCTATGGCTCTACGGCCATGAAAACTGGTACCACCGCCACCAATGGCTGCAAATGCTGGATCTGCCGCCCGCCGATCTCCCCCACCACTGGGCCTTGGGCGAAACCATCGCCCTCCTTTTGAAAAACCACCCCGCCGACCCCAGCTTGCCCGAGACCATACTCGATCGCTGGCAAGCCCATGCCCAAAACGGAGCACCCACCTGCCCCGAGTCCTGGCAAACCAGCCTCACCCAATTGCGATCGCCCAGCAGCCTCGCCCAGATCCTCCCCTGGCTCAGCGAGCAACCCCCCAGCCCCCAGCCCCTGCTGGGATCCCTCTATCTCCTCCTAACCCTGGCGGGCAGCCCGACCTGTGCGATCGCCCGTGCCCGCCAGCTCCCCCACAGCGCCAGCCTCCCCTTCACAGGCGCCCTAATCGGCGCCCACCTCGGCCTCCACCACCTCCCCTGGCC
>JAAUSA010000258.1 GCA_012031975.1 Alkalinema sp. RU_4_3
GGTAGAGGCCGGAGGGGCGGGAATGGGCTCGCTGACGTATTTGGCGGCGGCGGGGGGAATGGTCATGTCGATTCCATCGGCCAGGTTATTCAGGTTTGTCAGCATTTCCTGGGCGGTGCTGAAACGGTTGGCGGGGTTGAGCTGGATGGCGCGATCGAGGAGGTTTGCGAAAGGTGCTGAAACGTTGGTGTGGCTGCGCCAGAGGAAGGCTCCTGTGGCGGGGTCGGTGTCGAGGTCTTGGGGGAGTTTGGCCGTCAGCAGGTAGATGGCGGTGAGGCCGAGGCTGTAGAGGTCGCTGGCGTAGACGGGGCGGCCTATCATTTGTTCGGAGGGCATATATCCTGGTGTGCCGACGATGATCGATCGCGCACTATTGCCCTGGGAATTCAAGATGGTGCCCATGGTTTCTTTGACGGCACCGAAGTCGATGAGTACGGGTTTTTGGTCGCTGGTGCGAAGGATAATGTTGTCGGGTTTGATGTCGCGGTGGACGATTTTTTGCTGGTGGATGTGGGCGATCGCGGGTAGCAGTTGGGCAAGTATGTTGCGAACGGTGGTTTCGCTTTGGGGGCCTTGGGTTTGGACGTGCTGGGTGAGGGTGTTGCCTTCGATGTATTCTTCGACGAGGTAAAATAGGTCGTCTTCGCAGAAGTAGGCGTGGAGGCGGGGGACTTGGGGGTGATCGCTGAGTTGTTCGAGTATGGCGGCTTCACGTTGGAAGCGGTCTTTGACGAGGCTGTAGATTTCGGGGTTGTTGTGGAGGGGTTTGAGTTGTTTGAGGACGCATTGGCGTGCGGAAGGCATTTGATGATCGCGCACGAGGAAGGTTTTGCCGAAGCCACCGTCGCCGAGTTCTCGGAGGATTTCGTAGCGGTTGTTGAGGTGGTGAGGTGTCTGCATGGCGGGTGATTTTTGGTTCGAATGGACTATGGGGTTTGGGTTTGGGTCGTTGGGGGTTACTACAGTCTGGGTGGGTGGTTGTCCGGAAAGGGGAGGGGATTTTTTGCTGTGGTTGGCTCTAGGGTTCCCGGATTTGGGCTCTAATCGTTGCTGCCTAAACGCACCGCGAATGAATTGCGGACTAGTCGGGTCGTCCCTACAGGACTCTGATTGGTCTATCGGTGGCTGGATTTGGAGGCGCGGCACCTTAAGGTGGACTGATGTGATCTGGGGGAATTGTGCTAGATTTGGGCTGTATTCATTGTCAAGCTTTAGATCTCACCATCCGCGTACTTCATAACGAGTTCCAACATATTCTAGAAGCTGTGCAAGCCTTGCTGTATAGGAGTTTACGGGGATACCTGTCTTGAGAGGCCCCAGAGGATGGAGAATCCTCGATAATGCCTGTCCGGTAACCTTTATAGCCGTAGAGATCCTTAAAGTTTCGGGTCTGGTGCCAAAGTGCTGTTGATATAGAAGTATCGTTGCCAAGCCGTCCCATGCCCCAAGTCCTAGAAGCTGTCCAGACAGAACGAGTAGATGACCTAGAAGCCCTAGGATTACCGCAGGACACCTATAGCAAGCTTTCTACCACATTAGAGAACTCATCTTAGAGTACGCCCCAATAGAACTCCAGCAAGGCCGAATTGACCGATACAGCCGCCTTCATCTGCATCGATCGCAATCTTGTCTTAATCTGTACAACCCAAGCATGGTAATCCGCTGACAGTTGCGACATGGTTATATCCTGTGGCTTGAATGTTTTCGGCGCGATTCTACCATCCCCGATCGCCGCCCCGCATCCTACCAGGGTAATACCTCTCCATTACTATGCCAAAATGTCCCCGTATTTCCCAAGGTTAACAGATCGATTCGCGCTAGCAGGCCAGTCACTGCCGTCTCCGTTGTAATCCCTGAAAACCCTGTCATTCTGGTTTGCACCAATCCCGGATGCAAAATGGCCACGGCGATGCCCTGGGGTTTCAAATCATGGGATAGGGACTTGCCTGCCATGCAGAGGGCGACCTTGGACATGCGATAGCCGTAGGAGCCCCCGGAGGTATTGTCATCGATCGAACCCATTCGACTTGTCATTAGTGCCACCTTTGCCCCAGCAGCCAGGTTCCCCAGCAGCGCCTTCGTCACCCGCAAAGGCCCGATCGCATTAATTTCAAACTGCCGTCGAATACTGTCAAAATCCAAGGACGCTAAACTCACGTTCTCAATAATTGCGGCGTTGTTGATCAACACATCGATTGCCACTCCCCGGAGTTCTGACTGCAACCTGGCCACATCGGCATCCTGGGTTACATCAATGCCTGCAATCACCTGAATACCCAAGGCCGTCAGTTCCGCTGAGGGTTTACGACAGATGGCGATCGCCCTATCACCCCGCGCTTGGAGCTGCCGACAATATTCCTGGCCGATCCCACGATTTGCCCCGGTGATCAAATAGGTTCCCATCATGCCCTCGTTTCCCTAGACCGTCATTTTCCCTATCATAGGCTAACCTTCACTGGTCATAATCAATACCCGCCGTGATGGATCCGGTGGCGTCACGGCAGGTTCGCGCGAAACTCGCATGTACAAAATATCCGACGGATAATCCTCGGCCCGCACAACCACTTTTTCATTGATCGAGCCCAATTCCGTGGCCCCAAACCGCCCACATAGAATCTTGTTATCCTTCGTAAAAGCCCAAAGATGATAGGCTTCATCCTGATCGATCGGCGGCAAATTACTCAGCGACACCTGGATCTGATTTTCATCCAAATCCACCGCAACTAACCCCATGGCCTGGGCATTGTCCCCTTTTCCCTTGAGCTGGAAGGCATAGTAATCAGGCTTCTCCGCCTGTTTTTGTACCTTAGCTGAGAGCTGATCTAACTTGGCTTGAATCTGGCCCGTTTTCTGGCGCAGGCGATAGTTGTCCAGGCCGAGGACTAGGGCCAAGACCGCAGCGGCTGCCGCCCAGCCCCATTGGGACCCGCGCCGCCGGACCGATCGCCGCCTAGTAGCCCTCACTGTCGAAACCGATTGGGAAGCAGGTTGCTCGCTGCCGATCGCCGTCAAAATCCGCGATCGCAATCTTGCGGGGGCCTTCACCGCCGAGGTCTCCGCCAACAGTCCCATCACCGCCTGATATTCCGCCAATTCCCGCTGCCATGCCGGATTCTGGGCCAGTAGTCGTTCTGCCGATCGCATTTCCTCTGGGGTAAGCGTCTTCAGTGCATACCCAATAATTAATTCATAGTGGCTGTCGGAGATTAGGTCAGACATATTAGCAGGAGGTCACAAAGCATGGAAGTAGGTGGATGGGAAATTAGTAACCAGACAAAGAACTCAAACAGTGCAAAAAATCAACGGGATGAATAATGTGATATTCAAGCTAAGTATCTGAAATTCCGGACTAAAACTTAAACCTGTGACTTGGGAACTTTTTCGTCATTTGAACGTCTCAACCTCTACGGAGCAGTGCGCGGTATTTTATACCAGGTATTTAATATACAGCTCAAGGGAGAGTTTGGGATAGCTCTATTCTAGACAAATTTGAACGGGCTAGGCTGAAGTCGTTTCAAGTCAGTTAATTCAAGTCATAAAGTCCTCCAGCGATCGCCGCATCTTTTTAAAACTCAGCCGAAACCAACTCTTAACCGTGCCAACGGGTACCTGGAACCGATCGGCGATCTCCACCTGGGTTAAACCCTGGTAGTAGGCCAATTCAAGGGCTTGACGTTGGTTCTCGGGCAGATCCCCTAGGGCAACTTGCACCCGTTGGGCCAGTTCGTTGGCAGTGGCATTGTCTAGCGGTGTATAGGCGTGGCTCGTGGGCTCCTGGTTTTGGATACGCTGCTGGCGATTGAGACTGGCTTTGCGCGATCGCAGTCGATCGATCGATCGCGAATGCACCAGCATCATTAGGTAGGTCTTGAGCGTACCCCGACCGCTTTGGTAGGTGCATTGAGTCCAAAGAGCCACAAACACCTCCTGAACCAAGTCTTCTGCTTCCTGGGGCTGCTGGAGCAGGCGCAACGCGAAGCCATACATCGCGTCCCCATGGCGATCGTAGATTTCACTCAACGCTAGCTTTTCACCCGCGACAAGCGCCTGGATAAGTTCTGAGTCAGATAGGGTATGCAGCACAACTGAAGGTGGGGATACAATAAGCACAGGAGAACTTAGTTTTTCGATTACCCTCAGTCTATACTTACAATGCATGACGAACACTCACAATTTGTGAACAGAATATTCTGTATTCAAGCAAATTTAGGTTGAAATCAAACTTTACAGGCAGTCGCGATCACCTCCTAGGGTACTACTGTGGCCATTCGCCTTAGACCAGCGAACTTATGCTAGTAATACGCCTCTGACTGCAAATTGGATCAGTGCTTTCTAGATCTCGCCTCAGGAAAGCGTAGGCGAAAGATTCTGCAAGGATTGAAAAGTCTTGTCTAAAGGGGGTTTGGGCGATCGATCGCCAACAAATCAAAAAACTTGTGATCCAAACCTACCCTAGGGTCGTAATACCCCCAGAACAGAAACAAATTCAAGGCTCTGTTCTAATCATCCAATACATAGAATAACCCAACAGCAACAGATCCAAACGAGTCTCCAGCAAAACCAACTCCAACGCCAACAGTTAGACAATCAAATTCAACAGCTCGACATCCAATCCAACGCCGAAGCCAACACCAGCCTGCGCAGCCTATCCGTCGCCAGCGCTGACCTAGAAAAACAGGAGCGGGATCTGCGCGATCGCCAATTGGTCAGCCAAGCCGATCTGCGGGAGGCCCAGGCCCAGCTAGCTTTTGCCCAGGAGGAAATGCAGCGCTATCAACAATTAGCCGACACAGGGGCGATCGCCCTGATTCAGGTTAAAGCGAAGGAAGAGGCGTTTCATGCCGCCGAAGCCAAACGCGATCGCGCCCTGGCCCAGACCAATCCCAGTAATGCGCCCGTCACCGCTGCCCAGGCGATCATTCAACAGCAGCAATCCCAGGGAGAAGTCAGCGCGGCAAAAATAGCCCAGGAGAGAACCAAGTTACTCAGTCAACGGATTGCCCTACAAAAATCGATCGACCAGGATCGCATCACGCTCCAACAATTGCAGCAGGATCAGAAAAAACCAATTCTCAAGGCTCCGATTTCTGGTCAAATGCATCAGCTCATGCTCCGCAATGTGGGCCAATATATTCCCCTGGGTCAGACCATCGCCCAAATCTCGCCCCAGGATACACCGCTCCTATTTAAAGCTCGCATTCCCGCCGAGGAAATCAGCCAAATTAAACCCTGCCTTGGAGAAGCGATCCATTGCAATCCGATCACCCTGCGGATTGAAGCCTATCCCTACCCGGAGTATGGCGTGCTGTCGGGGAAGATTACGGCCATGACGCCGGATGTGATCGAATCGGCGGAGCCAGGAAAGAGCACCAAACCCCTATTCTACGAAGTGACGATCGAACCCGATCGCCCCAGCCTGACCAAGGACAACCAATCCTTTCCGCTGAAGCCGGGCATGGCGGCGATCGTGGAAATTAGCACCCAGCAGGAGACTTTTCTGAGTTTTCTGCTCAAGAAGGCACGGTTGATCGGCGATCGCAATTAATCCACTGAATCCATGGCCGCCTGAATGGCTCGGCGACGCATTTCTAGGACCTGGCTGAGTTCGCGGGCAAAGCTGGGTTGGCGATCGATCATCTGGTTGACCACCATTGCCGAAAGTCGCATCACCTCCAAATCCCCCAGGGCCGTCACGGACATTGCACTGGGCTCCCCAGAAAAAGGGTGATCATGCCAAAGAATTCTCCTGTTTTTAGCATCAGGACCTCCCGTTCTAGCCCTGAGCCATCGGAGACCGTCAGCCTCGCTTGACCCGAAATGATCACGTACAATGCATCACTCCTCTCCCCCTGACGCATCACCTTTTCCCCCGCCCCGAAATGTTGGAGCAGCATCTCGGGCGATCGGTCCATGGGTTGTTTATCGATCGGCATAAAGGCAGGAATCGATTGCAAACTGTCGGCATAGCGTTGGGTGGTCTGTTGGGTTTCGGTGGTCGGTCCGTCGAAATGGTAGAGCGTGCGGATCGGAAAGGGAATCGATAGGCCATGGCGTTGGGCGGCGTACCATACCCTGGTCATGAAGCGATCGCGGATCTCCTCCAAATCCCCATAGTCCTCAATAAAAAATTTCACCTCATAGGTAATCGCTGAGTCGTCATAGGCCAGGGTAAAAACCTGGGGCATCGGCTGACTGAGAATGCCTTGGGTGCCGAGTCGCTGTTGCCGTGAGAACTTGTTTGGCCAGGTTGGGTGGATTGTTGTAGGAGAAGCCTAGTTTAATGCGTTCGGC
>JAAUSA010000259.1 GCA_012031975.1 Alkalinema sp. RU_4_3
GCTAAGAAAGAAAAGTGCTAAGGGCTTAAGGGCTTGAGGAATTAAGAAGAATCCTCGGCAAAACGCAACTCACTCGAAAACCGAGAGTGCTGAAGCGGTTATCGCGCGCGATGTTGAAGCGCACAGAAGAGCGGCAAAACTCGGGACTGCTGTTCCAGGAACCGCCGCGCAGCAGCCGTTTCAGGCTTTTTCGATCGCTTCCCACCCAAGCACTTCCATCGACTGGAGCACCCCTATAATCGTCGTGCCAATCATCCTCACACCACTCCCACACATTCCCATGCACATCATGCAGCCCCCACCCATTCGCCGGAAAAGATCCCACATCACTAGTCTCACCTAACCTACCATCGCAGTTTGCCAACTCCACCTCCAATCGATCGCCATAACAAAACGCCGTCTCACTCCCCGCCCGACAACCGTACTCCCACTGCGCCTCACTCGGCAACCCATAACCCTTCCCCGTCCGCCTAGACAACCGCAGACAAAACTCTTGGGCATCATCCCAGCTCACCTGCTCCACCGGGCGATCATCACCCTTGAAACGAGACGGATTTGGGTCAAGATCGCGATCGACACGCTCATACCCCGCCACCATCTGCCACTGCGCCTGCGTCACCGGATACCGCCCCATTAAAAAGCGCTCCACCCTCACCAATTGCTTCTCCCCATCCCCCATCAAAAACGCACCCTCCGGCATCAGCATCAGCGTCAGCCCCACCCCATCCCCCAAATCCTCCGTATAGGCTTGATTCGTCCGCCGATACCGATGCAGCGTCAACTCACTCATATAGCCCCTACTGCCCACCCCAAGGAATCAACGGATCGCGCGCCAAATCCTGGGACACCGCAAACGCCCCATAGCGATTCAAATGACTCGGATCGGAAAAATAATCATTCTGTGTCTTAAACCGATCGCCCAAATTTCGATAGGTAAAGCCCTCCGTCGCCGCCGTCTGAATCATAAACTGCTGGAACTGATCCTCGTGATTACGGCGATCGGCATCCAAATAATCCGCCGTCATCGGCAAATTCACAAACACCAACGATTTCCTATGGGCCTTTAAATGCGCCGCCAATACCTTAACGGCCTCACTCTGCTTACCTTGCAGACTGAAATTAGCATAATCCGCATCGTGATTCCCAGGTACCCGTGAATACTTTTGGTAATAGGTGACCGGATTGAATTTCAAACTCAAAGGTAAAAATCCATTCACATCCACCACATCCAATTCCCGCGCCAAGGAAGCCGTTACAGAATCAGTTGAAGTTACGCCGCTGGGAACCAATTCTGCAAAGCGGTTAAACAAACCACCCATCACTAAATCGCGCTGTTCGTAAACCTGCGATCGCCCCGTCACCCAGCCACTCAACTTCTGATTCAGCAAATTATACTGATCCGTAAACCCCATTTTCATATTGCCCGTATCCAAGGCCTTAGCGCCCTCCGGAGACTTTGCCATCCACTGCTTATAGCCCGGTGACTTAGCAATAGACTCAAAGGTCAAATCCGCCCGACCACTATTGAGTGCCCGCGCCCCATCGGCCCAAACAATCAATTTCGGCAACTGCTCCGGCTTAATCAACCGCCGCAACGTCAGATCCACCACCTGCGCCGTCGAACCATTCACCCCAAAATTGAAAATCTTCATCCCCGAAAACCCCTGGGAAGCCAAGGCCTCCTGCAAGGCCACCGGGTCCACTCCCCGTAATGCTCGCGAACTCCCCAATACCATTACATCCGGTACCCCAGACTGCGCCACATACTGACGATAGAGGGCTAGTTTCTCATCCATCTGGGGCGCATTAAAGGAACCCTCGACATTCTGACTCAAATCCGGAATCGCCTTCGGTTGCAGCGGAGCCGCAGGTAGAGAAGACTTCTCCATTATGGGCTTTGCCTTCCCCGAGGCCGTCACTACCGTATTGCCCTTACCCGTAAATGTGGAGGGATTAAACGCCTCCCCTGTCGCCGTTGGGGTTTTGCTCAGGGAGATCCCGGAGAGCGAGGACATATCGATCGCCGCAGGTTTACCCTCCTTCGCTTGCTTCGGTGGCAGCATCAGCCCCAATCCCCAATCCGCACAGCATAGGCCCAAGACACCGATCGCCCCCCAGACCAATGCCACAGGTACATCGCTCGCTGTGTCTTCACCCAGACTACGACCCACGGAAAAATTGCGCGAATTCACCGCTGGGGTGAACAAATGGGTCGCCAGTAGCCCCTGCCGTAATAGCTGCGTGGCCCAGGCCCCAGGGACTGAGGTTTTCTTCGGGGCTCAGGTCGGGGCGGAATACAATCGCCGATCCCGTATGGGTAATCAAATCCCCCACAAAGGCCTCCGACGCGGCAAACTCAGGCGTCGCCTCGGGGACCAAACGGCCTCGCTCGCGGAAGTCGATCGATTCCTTCCACTGGGGTTTCTTTTCCCCAGCCCGGCGGCCATAGATGCGGACGCCGTTGACGCCGGAGATTTTTAGGGGCTGGATTTGATCTTGTACCGCAGCCAATACTAGTTTGGCACTGGGGCTGACGGGGCCGTCGGCCATGATGTGGATTAGATCCTCGCGGTGGCGGGCTTGTATGTGGATGCCGCCGGTGGCGAGCTGGCGATCGAGGTCAGGATTAAGCGGGCGCATTAGGAGGAAGGCGATCGCACTCAGGTCTCCCTGTTTGGCCAGGTCTTCGGTGGATTCGGCCAGGGCGGGGCGCTTGGCGGCGGGGAGTTCTGCCCAGTCGTGCCAGCCGGAGCTGAGGGGACTGAGTTTGGTGATGCTGGGGGTGAAGGGGTGATCGCTGCCGTAGAGGTAGCAGCTGTGGATCCCCTGGGGGGCGAGGACTTCTAGCCAGCGTTTGATGCGGTTGGTGACTTCGGTTTGGATGGGCAGGTCGAAGGCGGATTGGCCCGATCGAATTGTCTTCCAGCAGGTGATGTGGAGCACCATGTCCACGACAATGGCCTGGGCTTCGACGCCTATTGGCCTGAGGGTATTGGTGAGGAGGCGATCGAAGGCGAGTTTGTCGCCCCAGCGTGCCCAGCGCATCAGGAGTTCGCGCTGGGGGGTTAGATCGATGCGGAGTTTCCAGTCGGGCTTGGTTTCGCCTTGGACTTGGCTGGTGATTAGGGCGTCGCGGAAGTGGACTAGGTTCAGATCCCGGATGCGCTGGGCGAGGGATTCGGCGAGGGAGGAGGGATCGGGGCTGTAGGCGGATTCGCAGTTGACCAGCAGGCGGGAGATCACGGGTTCTACGCCCGGTGGGGTCATGGTTTTGACCTGGGCTTTGACGGCGATGCCTTGGCCGCTGAGGGTTTCGCTGAGGTGGCGGGCGATGGCGTCGGGATCGCCTTGGCGGGCGGAGGGTTTGGGCGTCGCGGGACTGGGGGCGGGGCGGCGGTAGTTAGGGAGCTGGTCTAGGGCGATCGTGGCGGCCCATTCGGGTTTGGCGGCATCTAGGGCCTTGCCGTAGAGGACCACTTGGTAGAGTTCGGGGCTGCCCTTGGGGAAGAATTTTTGGAGATCGATTTCGCTTAGACCTTGGTGGGCGCGGCGGTAGATGGCGTCTTCTACGGGGGGACGCAGGCCTTCGCAAAGGACATAGAGAATGTTGCCCCGACGGCGAACTTGCACCTGGGGGGTGCCCACGGTCCGCTGCCACCATTGGAGGAGGGAGAGGGGTTGGGGGGTGGTTAAGTTAGGTGCAGTGGGAGGACGTTCGGGAAGGTTGATCATTGGATCGACTTAGGGAGTTGGTCCAGAATGGATGGGATTAGGGACGCTGCTCTAGGGGAGACAATGGGCTTAAAAATCATTGCCGCCCTTAGGAATAGCATACCTTGGGGGTGGTAGGGATCCGGGAACAGTTTTCCAGGCATGAATAAACAAACAGGGGCTACTGTTCCGTCAAGTGCTGTTATGTTACGCAAAACCCTTGAAAGTGGAACAAAATCTTCTGCCTCTTCAGTATCATCCCGGCCATTCAAAGGTTGCACGACGACATACAATGTCTAATGCCCAGTCCTATGTCCAGTAGCGCGTTTTCTATGACCTCGCTCCATTCCTCTGCTGAAGTCGCTTCGATCGCTGAGAATCATAGTTCCGGCGTGGTAAGCCCGAGATATTCCTATGGCCAGGGGGATGCTGCTTGTGCGAGTCCAGCGGAATGTTTGCTGCGCCACCGCCTCCAGAATGTGGAAGAGATTTGGGTGACGGTGCTGCTCCAGGAATGTGGGCAGTCCTTAGTGGATTTAATTGATGAGCTGCTGGCGCTTTGTTCGCCGGAAGGGAAGGCCAATGCGCCGGAGTCCTCGGCTTTGAAGCTGGTGGAGGATTTGGAACTGAATGAGGCGATCCGGGCGGCGCGGGCCTTTGCGCTTTATTTCCAGCTAATAAATATTGTAGAGCAACACTACGAACAGCGCGATCAACAGCAGCAGTACCGGGCCTCGCGGGAGCAGAATGATCCGAAGGCGACGCCGAGCTATTGGGGGGAGACCGCTGGCAGTACGCGCTATTCCCACAACAGTTTGGAGGCGGATGTCCTCGATAAGAGTCAGCAGGACTCAGCAAAACGCCGTGAAGTCGGGACATTCCAATGGCTGTTTCCGAAGCTGCGGCGGTTGAATATGCCGCCGCGTAGGATTCAGGAGCTGCTGGACCAGTTGGATCTGTCGCTGGTGTTTACGGCTCACCCGACGGAGATTGTCCGGCATACGATTCGGGATAAGCAAAGACGCATCGCCAAGGTGCTGCGGGAACTCGATCGCGTTGAGGAAAACCCCACGACCCACAGTGGCTCCTGGGACCTGGCGGCCTTGAATGCCCAGTTGACGGAGGAGATTCGGCTCTGGTGGCGCACCGATGAGCTGCACCAGTTTAAGCCAACGGTGATTGATGAGGTGGACTATACGCTGCACTACTTTAAAGAGGTGCTGTTTGATACGATGCCCATGCTGTATCAACGGTTGAAGCAGTCGATTGAGGCTTCGTTCCCGATGATGCAGGTGCCCCATTCGGACTTCTGTCGGTTTGGGTCCTGGGTGGGATCCGATCGCGATGGCAATCCTTCGGTGACGCCCCAGATTACCTGGCAGACGGCTTGCTACCAGCGGCGGATGGTGCTGGAGAAGTATATTCAGGCGGTTAAGAATCTGATTGATCTGTTGAGTCTGTCGCTGCATTGGAGTGATGTGCTGCCGGATCTGCTGGAGTCCCTGGAGCAGAATCGGATGCAGATGCCCCAGGTGTACGATAACTTGGCGATTCGCTATCGGCAGGAGCCCTACCGTTTGAAGCTGGCCTATATCCAGACGCGGCTGGAGAATACCCTCGCTCGCAACCAGCAGATTGCCCAGGGGGACTGTCTGCGCCAGGAGATTCCGGATTGGGATGGGACGACGCTGTACCAGACGGAGACGGAGTTTTTGGCGGAACTGCGGATGATTCAGCGCAATTTGAGTGAGACGGGGCTAGGTTGCCGGGATTTGGATCATTTGATCTGTCAGGTGGAGATTTTTGGGTTTACCCTGGCCGGGTTGGATATCCGTCAGGAGAGTACGCGGCATTCGGACACGATGGCCGAGATTACGGACTATTTGAAGGTGCTGCCCCAACCCTATAACGATCTGTCGGAGGTCGATCGCACCGCTTGGCTAGTCGGGGAGCTGACCAGTCGGCGGCCTTTGATCCCGAGGGAGTTGCCCTTTAGTGAGCGGATTACGGAGGCGATCGATACCTTCCGCATGGTGCGGGAATTGCAGCGGGAGTTTGGCCCCCGGATTTGCCGTACCTACGTAATTAGCATGAGCCATGATGTCAGTGACATTTTGGAGGTGCTGCTGCTGGCCAAGGAGTCAGGGCTATTCGATCCGGTGACCGGGACTTCGATGCTGGATGTGGTGCCGTTGTTTGAAACCGTCGAGGATTTGCAGAAGGCGCCGCAGGTGATGACGGAGCTGTTTACGCTGCCGTTTTATCAGGAGATGCTGAAGCGGGACTTGGTGGGGGGCAAGCTGGTCGATCGCGCCCCGTTGCCAGGAGGTGATGCTGGGCTATTCGGGACAGCAACAAGGATTCGGGCTTTTTGAGCAGCAATTGGGAGATCCATAAGGCCCAGCAGGCTCTGCAGACGATCGCCCAAGACCACGGCGTGGCGCTGCGGATTTTCCATGGCCGGGGTGGGTCCGTGGGTCGGGGGGGTGGCCCTGCCTACGAGGCGATCTTGGCGCAGCCGTCAGACCTGATGGGGCGAATCAAGATTACGGAG
>JAAUSA010000260.1 GCA_012031975.1 Alkalinema sp. RU_4_3
CCCAACCCAATCTCGGCATCCTAGTCAGTCCCGGCTCCCCTAGCCTAGACCAAACCGAAGCCACTGCAATGACCACCTCGGCTTTTTTGAACAAACACAAGCTACAGCTTGCCGTTAATGCGAGTTATTTCTATAAATTCCAAGAAGATGCACCTTGGGCCTATTATCCGAGGGTAGGCGATCGCGTCAATGTCGTCGGCCAAGCCATATCCAACGGCCAGATCTATTCCCAGGCCGATGCCGATTCGCGCTGGTCAGTCATCTGTTTTGATACCCAAAACCAGGTCCAAATCCTGCCCCAGAATAGCTGTCCTGCGGGGACACAGCAGGCTGTCTCGGGGAATGAACTGCTGTTGATGGACGGGAAAGCAGTGGCTCCTTCATTGGCGAGCGATCGCGATAAACCCTATCCCCGCGTCGTCTTCGCCCAGGACAAATCAGGCAAAAAGCTTTGGATTGTCGCAGTCGATGGAAAGCAACCTGGATATAGTGAAGGGGTGAAGCTCAAGGAATTGATTGCGTTTTTACAGGGACTAGGGGCCGATCGCGCGATCAATCTAGATGGGGGTGGTTCGACTACAATGGTAATGGCCCAGCCCCAAGGTGCGAAGATTTTGAATGCCCCAATACAGAATAAAATCCCCCTCAATGAGCGACCTGTAGCCAATCAAATTGGATTTTTTCTTAGATAGTTGGGGTTAACCTGTGATAATCATAGATCAGCTCGCAGGCAATTGTTCCACCCTCACTCCAAATATGCATGGTTATTAAATTTGGTCGAGCAATCTGTGGTGACCTCCCCAGCGCCACCATCCGCGAATGGATCGTCACCAATGGCATCGGCGGCTACGCCTCTGGCACCATAGCCGGACAGCTCACCCGTCGCTACCATGGTTTATTAATCGCCGCCCTCGATCCACCCCTAGGTCGGACATTACTGCTCACCCAATTAAACGAATTAGTCACCTACGCCCAAAAGTCCTACGAACTCAACACCGATCGCTGGGCTGGAGGCACCATAGCACCCCAGGGGTATCGCCATATTGAAAGTTTCGAACTGGTAGACCATATTCCTACCTGGCAGTTTGCCTGCGCTGATGCCCTGGTGGTCAAACAAATCTGGATGGAGCCCGGTGCCAACACCACCTATATTCAGTACAAATTCAGCCGAGGCACTCAACCGTTGCAGCTCCAACTGCAAGCCCTAGTTAACTATCGAGACTACCACGGCAGCACCCAGAATCGTGATTGGTGCATGGCGATCGAGCCCATCGCCTCAGGCCTCCAAATCACAGCTTATCAGGATGCCACACCCCTCTATCTAATCAGCGATCGCGCCCAGGCGAATCCCGCCCATCAATGGCATTACAATTTTGAACTCGCCCAAGAGCAAACGCGGGGCTTGAGCGATCGCGAAGATCACCTCCATGCTGGCACATTCAAGGTCACACTGAATCCCGGCGAATCGCTAACCTTTATTGCCACTACAGAACAACAGCCCAATCTCGATGGTGAATCCGCCCTCAAATTGCGTCAGACCCAAGCCCAGGAGCTATTGACCCAATGGCAAATGCATCGCTCTGGCAAGCCTAGCCCAGATTGGATCGATCAATTAGTCTTAGCCGCCGATCAGTTTATTGTCGATCGCCCCAGGCCCAATGCGCCCAAGGGCAAAACGATTATTGCGGGCTATCCCTGGTTTAGCGATTGGGGCCGCGATACGATGATCAGTCTGCCAGGATTAACGATCGCCACGGGCCGCCCTGAAATTGCCCGCTCTATTTTGCAGACCTTTGCCCAGTATGTCGATCGAGGGATGTTACCCAATCGTTTTCCCGATGCAGGTGAGGTGCCAGAATATAATACTGTCGATGCGACACTGTGGTATTTTGAAGCGATTCGTAGTTACTATGAAGCCACAAATGATGAGGAATTAATTCGAGAACTCTTTCCTATGTTGGCGGATATTATCGCCTGGCATTGCCAGGGTACTCGTTATGGCATTCACCTAGATGCCACGGATGGATTGCTATATGCGGGGGAGCCAGGGGTGCAACTGACCTGGATGGATGCCAAAGTAGATGATTGGGTGGTGACGCCCCGGATTGGCAAACCGATCGAAGTTAATGCCCTTTGGTACAATGCCCTACGAATCATGGCGAAGTTTGCCCAAATCCTTGGCCGATCACACCAAGAGTATTCGTCCCTTGCCGATCGCGCCATGGCTAATTTTTCGCGCTTCTGGAATCCGACAACTGGCTATTGCTATGATCTGCTAGATGGCCCGGAGGGAAATGATTCGGCCCTCCGACCCAATCAAATTTTTGCGGTCTCCTTAACGGGCGACGGCGCTCCGCTTTTGACGGCGGCGCAGCGCAGGACTATTGTCGAGACCTGTGGGCGGCTATTGTTGACATCCCATGGGCTGCGATCGCTCGATCCGCGCCATCCCAGCTACCAAGGCCACTACGGCGGCAATCCGCTCCAGCGCGATGGGGCCTATCATCAGGGCACTGTCTGGGGCTGGCTGTTGGGGCCGTTTGTGATGGCTCATTTGCAGGTGTATGGCGATCGGGCCAAGGCACGGCAGTTTTTAGCGCCGATGGCGGATCATCTTTTAGCCTATGGTCTGGGAACGGCCAGTGAAATCTTTGATGGGGATGCACCGATGACGGCGCGGGGTTGTATTGCCCAGGCCTGGACAGTGGCTGAAGTACTGCGGGCCTGGGTTGCTACCGAGTAGCCCGTGAGTTGAATCAATTGGGTATCGATCGCACCCGACTCAGGGTGATTTTGTATGGCAAGGAAGACTACTGTCAGTTTCAGCGATCGGAAATTGTACACCCTGTAGGTAGGCATCAAAATGCTTTTGGAAATAGGTCCATGACGTTTCATTTTTGGCCGCGAGGAAACAGGTTGGAGCTTCCCGATACAGCGGCAGTCGGGAATTAATCTCCTGTTTCAACACCGGGGCCAACTCGTCAAAACTGAGGCGCTTTTGCAGCGTCGCACTATAGACAAGCTGGCCTGGTTTCCCTTTCATCTTCATCCAAGGCAACCAAGGGCCAATCCGATGCCAGCTTCCCGAAACATCACTGGCAGAGACCACAGAAGGATCGACGATCGTCGCCAACGGCACCGTCAGTTTAAAGAACTCGCCTGCTTGATACAGGCGATCGGCACTATAGTCCGCAAACTTGGGATCGCTGGCGAGGACGTTCGGATAGGTGAGTGGAATATCTAGGCTAAAGGTGACGGCGGCGCGATCGATCGAAACTGGATAATCACTATTCCGCAAAACACTTTGGACAGGATTATTCGCCACATGCATCACCGACAATTCTTCTTGGGTCCAAGGGTTTTGCCAACGGTTCAATATTTGATTGGTCTTTGGATCTAGATAAAACGTGAGTTCACGGGAGGTGATCACCCATTGTTGTGGCTGATTGGGTAGGGGCTGCGTTTGGAAGCAGCGGGCAACACTCATGCCAACAATGTTAAATATTTTTTGCTGCTTTTCCCCCGGCACAAAGGCATACATCGCACCGCGCCATTCAATGTAGCTATTCCGTCCGTCCAGCGAGCATCGGGTCCGCAGAAATTCAGGGGTTCCTAGGGTTTGGGGGGTGGGTCGGCTGGAATCGGGTTTAGGACTGGGCTGGGCGAGGCTGGGCAGAGGGAACAGTAGTGAGGCTGCTGTCAATCCATGACAGAGGCGCTGAAGGGTGAGCATTATAGATTTATGGGGATATGACATAAGAGTATCTTGCTGGGATAAAATACCTTTATTCTAACTCGATGCTCCAATAAAATTGTTCTACAGTAGTTAGACTTTAGCTTGAGCGCCCTGCCCAGCCCCCTTCAGTCTTCTACCTGTGGAGCCACTTTTGATGGGGCTAGGGCGACTGAGGGAAGTGAGGAATTGATGGGCTCAGACAAACCCATAACTGTGCACTGGATGTCCAGATGTCTAGCATGGGTTGAAATTCCGATTGATTGTCCAAGGTTGGAAAACGGATGGACACAAACTGCAGTGACGCATCACTTTGCGTAAACAAGGGTGTGCCACAATCTGAGCAGAAACTACGGGTGGTGAAGCCGCCACTACTGCCATGAACTGAGTAGGTTTTCGGTGTACCCGTGACTTGCAGGTCAGGAGCCGAGACCACAACACCGGACGCGAAAGGAGCGCCGCTAAAGCTTTGGCAGTCACGGCAGTGGCAGTTCAGCATTGCGATCGGAGCCTGCGCACATACGTAGCGGATCGCACCGCATACGCACCCACCGGAGAATGGATCTGTCATGTTACAAAGTCCTCTTTTCCAGGAATCGGCGCTATTTCACCACACCTGACCTAATCCCTACGTCGTTTAGCTTCAGTGACCCAGGTCGCTTGCATCATTGCATCACTATCAAACTCCAAACTTTCTACCAGCTTCTCGGCCAAGATCGCCCTTGATAAGCTAGGTAGAGCCAGAACATCTTCTGTTAATTGCTCAATTGATTGCATAGCCTTTGTCCAATCCGCAGTGTCCAAGGTTCAGCATCAGGCTGGCGTTCAAATAGTCGCTTGGTCGCACTCGTGGGCGTTTCATCGACTTCAAATTCTCCGGTTTCAATGTCGATCGCCAGGATTTTGCCCTCGTTGCTGGCTTCAACTTGCTGCCGAATGCCGTCTTCGACTTGTTGACGAATCGCTGACTCATACAGAGCATTGCCACGCTGGGCGAACTCTTCTTTGCTGTATCGGGGTTTTCGAACTGCCATAGAGTTGACCTCGCTGCGACTTCAGTTGCCTCATTATAGCTTGGGGAAGGGGGCCGATCGCACCCCTGAAGCAATCGCCCTTGCAAAGGCTTTACGGGGATGGCTGGGGCGATCGCCCCACAGACAGATAACACATGAGGTATGGCGATCGCAAAATATCAGCCTTTGCACAATAGATTAGTGGCAGATGGCGCTACATCTGTCTGAGGGTATATTTTGAATGGGGGGTTGGCGATCGCTTCACCAGTACGATCGCCACTACAAAGGCTTTATGGGAATGGGTGCGATCGCCCCATGGACAATAGATCACTTTTATGAATCCGCCTCTTGAGGTTATTAGGCCGTGCCCCCAGTGGACTCCTCGCTCACGATCGACAGAATCGCCACAGAACCACCTTCATAGGCTTGTACTCTGAGTTCAAATCCTTCCAGCAGAGCCATTCCAACTAAAGGTGCCGTGTCAGATGCATTGATCTCAATTATTCGAAGCTGACCGTCCCAGATGACTGTCGCACGATAGACGTCAAATGTTTTACGACTCCCATCACCTAGAAACGCCTCCTGTTGAGTAACCCACGCCAACTCTAGATCCTCAATCACGCTTTGCGGCAGTGTCAAACTGCCCGTAAAGCCTGTGTCAATGACGGCGCGAATCCCTTGCTTCTTTTGCTGGGGACCCATGACCGCAAACTGAACAATCGCCTCCCGAATTATGCACAAAACCAAGAATCATTGCGTTTCTACCGGGGTATGAAATCCCAAACGATGAACTGGACCAGTGCCAATCCGAACGCACCAAGGCTGAGCATCGGGTAGGCGTTGGAACAGGCGATCGGCTGCACTCAAGCTGTCATCGCCAATTTCAAATTCACCCGTCTCGATGTCGATCGCGACAATCTTGCTTTGATGATTTTGCTCGACCTGGAACCGGATTTTGGATTCATAGAGTTCGTTCCCTCGCTGGGTAAACTCTTCTTTGCTATATCGGGGTTGTCGAACTGCCATAGGGTTGACCTCGCTGCGACTTCAGTTGCCCCTATTATAGCTCGGGGGAAGGGGGCGATCGCTTCAGTGATACGATCGCCCTTGCAAGGCTTTACGGGACTGCGATCGCCCCATGGACAAATGGCACATGAGGTATGGCGATCGCAAAATATCAGTTTTTGCACAATAGATTAGAGGCCGATGGTGCTACATCTGTCTGAGGGCTTGCACGATCTCGCAATAATTAGACTATGACAACGCCTTAATTGGCTCTACCGGATCTCCCGTGAGAGGCACTAGATATGGGTTTAGCTATATTAGGCCTTGTTCAAAGTTGGCCCAAATCGCTCATAGCCATGAAGGTCAAGGGTTAGGCGCTGAAAAAATGTGTTTGACCTTAAAGATGCCATAGCACCGTCGCTTCATGACTTTAATGCGGTTATTGAAGCCCTCCACAAAGCCACTATTCTGTCTCTCTAAAAAGTAGTTGCTGATCTCATCAATCCAG
>JAAUSA010000049.1 GCA_012031975.1 Alkalinema sp. RU_4_3
GCAGGCGTGGGCTGGGCAGCCGTCAAGGGCGTGGGGGGGGAGGGGCTTTTGGGTCAGGAGGGCGGTGTAGAGGCTGTCGCGACGGGCCAGTTCCTGTTCGGGCTCAATGATTTTGGTGATCAAATAATCTAGGGTCTGCTGCTTAATCCACCCGCGCGCCACCAACACTTCACCAAACCGCATATGCTCCATCATATTCTGGTCATTGAGGGCCACATGGACCTGGGCATCCGTCAGCAGGCCTGCTTCAATCAGGTAGCTGCCGAGGGGACGCAGATTGACGCCGGGGGTGGAGACTGTTGAGACCATAGCAATTCAAGGGGTTGTGCAGAAACTTCAAGGGGCGATGGGGTAGAGCACAAAGCAGCTTCTAACCGGGGTTGCATCTCAGTATATAGACGTAGACTAACCCCGAAGGTTCCCTAGAGAATGAACCATTAATACCTGATTAACCTAATTTTAATCAGGAAGCTCGATCGCATCAACCCGAAAATTATTGGTCTGCGATCTTCGCGGCCAACTGGCTTGGTGTCATCAGCTCATAGGTTTCAAAGGGCTGATGAATCCAGGGGTTGCTCTGCAAATAGTCTACGTAGTAGTCGGGCTTGATCGCGGAGCAGGCTTTGTACCAAAGCACGGCGGTGCGAACCTCTTCGATGTAGAAGCCATATTTGCAAGAGAGCCAGGGCAGGGTTTTCTTCAACGTAATCCCCGAATCCACCAGATCATCGACGACTAGGACATGACTGCCCAGGTGGGCCGTTGTTTTGGTCAAATCATTGGAGAACACCAGGGTGCTGCGTTGGTTTTGCAGGTCGCCGGGGTTTGTGCTGCTGTAGGAGGCGGTGGACAGAATCGCCAGGGGCAGATCATAGAGCCGAGCTAGGACATCGCCGATCCGCAGTCCCCCCTTGGCCAGACAGACAATCTGGTTAAACTGCCAGCCGGACTGGTGAATTTGAACGGCCAATTGCTCAATTTTTTGGTGGTAGTCGTCCCAGGACACATGAAGATCTGATACAGGAGAATCTGACATAGGGCGATCGCAAAGTATGGTGAGTCAATTAAGCAGAGCCATTTTCGTATACTATCCGTTTTGCTGTCCATCCCATAGATTGGTGCGATCGTTCTCCCATGACAGAATCCCCCGCTTCATCCAATGCCCCGAAGATGAATCTCTCCACAAAACTGGCCTTTGGGGCCGGAGATTCGGGAACGGCGCTGACCGCCATGGTACTGATTTCCTATCTATCGCCGTTTCTGACCGATGTGGCCGGGTTGAAACCGGAATTGGCCGGGCTCACCCAACTGGTGGGGAAGGTCTGGGATTCGATCAACGATCCGATGGTGGGGATTTTGAGCGATCGCACCCAAAGTAAAAAGGGACGCCGCTATCCCTGGATGATTTGGGGAGCGATTCCCTTTGGCCTGTTCTTCTTCTCCCAGTGGCTGGTGCCCAGTTTTGGCGGCGGCAGTGAGGGCCAGCAGTGGGGGTTGTTTTGGTACTACACAGCGGTTTCGATTCTGTTCAACGCCTTCTATACGGTGGTTAACCTGCCCTATACGGCCCTGACGGCGGAGCTGACCCAGGACTATGACGAGCGCACCAGTTTGAACAGCTTTCGCTTTGCGTTTTCTATAGGGTCCAGCATCCTCGCCCTGATTATTGGTCTCGTCACCGCCCAAATTTTTAAGGATCAGCAGGTGCGCTACCTCGTGCTGGGGGGCATCTGCGCAGTGCTCTCGGTGTTGCCCGTCTACTGGTGCGTCTGGGGCACACAGAAGCAAGCCAAGGCGATGGCGGCGATCGATCCCGAGCTGGGGCAAAGCGTGTCGATGCCGATCGTCCAGCAAATCAAAGTGGCGTTCAGCAACGTCCCCTTCCTCTACGTGGTGGGCATCTACCTCTGCTCCTGGATGGCCGTCCAGCTCACCGCTGGCATCATTCCCTACTATGTCAAAAGCTGGATGCGCTTGCCGGAGTTCCATGTCAGTACGGTGCTGCTGGCGGTGCAGGGGACGGCCATGGGGATGCTGTTTTTCTGGAGTCGGGTGAGTGCGCGCTATGGGAAGAAGGCAGTCTACTTCATGGGTATGTCGCTGTGGCTGATCGCCCAGGTGGGTTTGGCGTCGATCCAGCCGGGTCAGACGGTGCTGCTCTATGTGCTGGCAGTGATGGCGGGGTTTGGCGTTTCAACAGCCTACCTAATTCCCTGGTCGATGCTGCCCGATGTGATCGAACTGGACGAACTCAATACGGGACAGCGGCGTGAAGGGGTGTTTTATAGTTTCATCGTGTTCCTGCAAAAAATCTGTCTGGGGCTGGCGGTCAACCAGGTGCTTCAAAGTTTGGGCGCCAATGGCTATATCCCACCCACCAAAGAGATCCCGATTCCGATCCAGCCCCAGGCGGTCTTGGATGTGATTCGCCAGGTAGTGGGGGTACTGCCCGCCTTTGCCCTGATTATCGGTATGGTGTTGGCCTATTTCTATCCGATCACCAAGGCCAAGCATGCGGAAATCATGCTCCAACTAGAGGAACGCAAACGGCAGCAGTAGTTTTGTCCCACAACGCCCAATAAAAAACCGGGGTGACCCACTCAACCCGGTAATTGGAGCATGATGAATTTTTCTCGATATAAAAATCAAACATTCAAACGTACAGACACACCCAAACCGAAGGTCAAGTCACGGGGCCGGGCGATTTGCATCGCTCATTCGCCCCAAGCCACCCAACGACTCAACCTGAAACTTTTGATAAAACGCTGATCTGATCGATTGGATCTTAAGGATCGCTCTGGAGCATCTGGGGCTTCAAGGAAGACACCATCTGCTGAACCCCACGGTGAATCCGACGGGTGACGGTCATCGGGCTGACCCCAATCTTCTCCGCCACTTCCTTACGCGAAAGGTCATGCAGGAAGACAAACTCGATCGCTTGACGGGTCTTATCTTCGAGCTGGTTCATGGCCCGCTGGATCTGCTGGCGATCCTCTTCGAGGCTCATCAGTTCCTGGTGACGCATGTCGGGAATCGTATCCCCCAGGGTCATCGGCGAATCCAACTGCTGGCAGACCGTGGCATCCAAGCTCAAGGGCAGACGATTCTTCGCCGCCAACTTGCTATCGCGCCATTCCTGGACCGTCACCTTCAACTCCTTGGCGATTTCGTCATCGGAGGGCTGGCGGTTCAGCTCAAGGGCGAGGGACTCACGAATTCTTTGGCCCTCTTTGTTGAGTTGTTGCCAACGACGGGGAATCTTAACCGTACCGGAGCGATCGCGCAGGAAGTGCAGCATCTCACCGCGAATGTAGGGCACCGCGAAGGAGCTAAAGGCGCAACCCTGGTGGGGATTGAAACGCTCGATGGCCCGAATCAGACCCAGGTAACCGATTTGTTCGAGATCCTCGTAGGGCTCAGCGCACTGATGGCTGATGCGGTGAGCGATCTTCCGGACCAACCCAGCATTCATCTGCACCAGTTGGTTGCGGACTCGGACCGAGGGCTTGTTGTGGTAAGCAACTAGGAGTTCCATACCGCGAGAGCGAATCGTTGTTGGGGTTGCCAGCGTCATATTTGTAGACCAATCTCTTTCAATCACCGTTGAATACATTCTGCGGCGATCGCCAAACTGGAACCATGGTCGATATACGGGAGTCTAAGGGGGTGACACCCCTCGGTATCAGCATATATACGTAGTTCAGGGGGCGTTCTGGCATCAAAATATTCTTCTAGCAAAGCTTGAAACATCGAGCCGATCGGCGCTTCCCCATTTCGCCCCAGAAGGAACAGGGCGCGTCGCAAAACATGACAATTGCCGGAAAGATTTCAGTATTTGACTGGAACATTCTGTCGATCGCCTGACATTTGGCACCCGTTGAAGCGATGGTCGGGGTAAATCTCGGTGTTGCGGATCGGTACCTGCGGTGAGAGTATAGATTATTGCCCTAAAAAAAGACAAAAAAAGAGGGAAGGTCGCTAGGGCAACCTCCCCTATCATCAGGGTGCATCTACTGAATTCATTATGCCTCAGATCGAATGAGGGGTCACACCCCTCACCCCCTATTTCCCTAGTTATTTATACGGAAATTTCAAAATAGGAATGTATAAATTAAGTATTCCCTGGGTGGCGATCGGCTTAAAAATATGCTTAGGGAAAAATGCACAAAAAAAGAGGGAAGGTCGCTAGGGCAACCTCCCCTATCATCAGGGTGCATCTACTAAATTCATTATGCCTCGGATCGGGTGAGGGGTCACACCCCTCACCCCCCTATTTTGGCTCGGTATTTACTGAACTTTGGGTTTAGCTTGATGTTTGACTCCGTAGTTTTACTGGAGATTGGGCTGAGCAGACCCCGAGCTTCAGCTCGGGGCTAAGAGCATAAGCCCTTCGGGCCAGGATGGTTGTCTGTTGTAGCCCGCTTCGGGCTTGAGCTTTTAGCCGTGAAATTCATTTCACGGTTCTCTTAAGCCTCATTCAGCTTTTGGGCGACGATCTGGTTGGCTAGCTTCGGATCGGCCTTGCCCCCAGTTTTTTTGAGCACCTGGCCGACGAAGAAGCCCAGCATCTTGGTTTTGCCCCCCTTATATTGAGCCAGCTCGTTGGGGTTGGCGGCGATCACTTCTAGGACAGCGGCTTCGATCACGGCTGGGTCGGAGATCTGAACCAGGCCTTTCTTCTCGACGATCGCCTTGGGCGAACCACCGTTCTCCAATAGCTCCGGCAGCAGATCCTTGGCAATCTTGTTGCTGATGGTGCCATCTTCGATCAAAACGATCAGCTCAGCTAGACCCGATGGGGTGAGTTTCAGTTCACTGATGCCCATGCCGTTGTTGGCGTTCAGGTAGGCGCCGATGTCGCCCATGATCCAGTTGGCGGCGGGTTTTGCCGGAGCCCCCGCCGCAAGCACTGCCTCGAAGTATTCCGTGGTGGCGCGATCGTCCGTGATCACCCGCGTGTCATAGGGCGACAAACCCAGATCATCCTGGTAGCGGTGGCGCTTGCTGCGGGGCAGCTCTGGCAATTCAGCCTTCCAGGCCTCCTGCTGGGCGGCGGAGACTTCGATGGGACCGAGATCCGGCTCGGGGAAATAGCGGTAGTCGCTCGATCCCTCCTTGAGGCGCATGCTGCGGGTTTCCTGGGCGGTCTCATCCCAGAGGCGGGTCTCCTGGAAGATGGGTTCGCCGGCTTCATTGGCGGCGATCTGGCGATCGATCTCGAAGTCGATGGCCCGCTGGATCGCACTGAAGGAGTTCATGTTCTTGATCTCCACCTTGGTGCCGAATTTCTCGGTGCCCTTGACTCGGACGGAGATGTTCACATCGCAGCGCAGGGAGCCCTCCTGCATGTTGCCGTTGCCGACCCCCAGATAGCGGACGATGCGGCGAATTTCCTGGGCGTACTCGGCGGCCTCCTGGCCCGTGCGGATGTCGGGTTCGGAGACGATCTCAATCAACGGCACGCCCGCACGGTTGTAGTCCACCAAGGAATAGGTCGAACCGCCGATCCGATCGTTATCGCTACCACCACCATGGACCAGCTTGCCCGCATCTTCCTCCATATGGAGACGGGTAACGCCGATGCGCTTGCGGCTGGAGGTGCCACTCTTTTTGTCATAGAGTTCTATTTCCACCCAGCCATGCTCGCCGATCGGCAGATCAGACTGGGTGATCTGGTAGTTCTTCGGCAGGTCAGGATAGAAGTATTGCTTGCGATCGAACTTACTATAGGGTGCGATCTGACAATTCAAGGCCATGCCAGCCTTCACGGCATATTCCAACACCTTCTCGTTCAGCACGGGCAACACCCCCGGCATGCCAAGGCAGATCGGATCAATATTGACATTGGGATCCACTGTGAACTTAGCGGAGCTATCGCAGAAAATCTTGGTCTCCGTTTCCAATTGACAGTGGGTTTCTAACCCGATCACGGCTTCGTATTCAGTTTTGGTGGGGGCAGCGGTGGTCATGGGATACCTACAGTTAGATCGCAATACTTCAAAACCCAGCTTCCCATTTTACCGATAAGGCGGGAGATCGACGGCGGATCTGTCTGTGGGGATTTTATACTCGCAGGATTTTATCCACCTGTCTGGAATGATGCGGTTCAAGAGTGAAGATGACCGTTACACTGGTATCTCTGGAACGCGCGATCGAACCATCGACCACGGAATTTTTGATTTCTTTCCTATGACTTCAGACCCTCAAGAGCTAGGCAATCCAACATCTTGGCCAGTATCTGCTGGCCCCTCGGCGGAGGATTCTCAAACAAGCGCTCCGACTCAGATCTTGCCGCCGGATGGGGCCGAGGACGAGATGGACGATCTGCCGACCATTGTCCTGCCCATGCAATTGTCAGGACTTGAAGACGCGGCCCGGACGGATGTGGGCCAGCAGCGCGAACATAATGAAGACTGCTTTGGCGTGAATGTCCTAGTCAATAAAGTCGATGGCCTGACCGGGCGCAAACTCCATGCCCGTGCCCTCTATATCCTATGTGACGGTATGGGCGGCCATGCGGGCGGAGAAGTCGCCAGCCAGCTAGCGGTCGATACCCTCCAAACCTATTTCCAGGACTATTGGCAAAGCCACCCGGAGGAAACCGCCACCACGGGCTTCAAGGTGCCCTCCGCTGAGCTCCTAAAAGGAGCCGTCCAGGCCGCCAACCAGGCGATCTATGACCAAAACCAGTCCGACTCGCGCCTCGGCAGTGGCCGCATGGGCACCACCCTCGTGATGCTGCTGCTGTGCGACACCGTGGCAGCGGTGGTCCATGTGGGCGACAGCCGCCTCTACCGCTACACCCGAAAACGGGGCCTTGAACAGGTCACCCTAGACCATGAGGTGGGCCAGCGGGAAATTCTGCGGGGCATCGATCCTCAGATGGCCTATTCCCGACCCGACGCCTACCAGCTCACCCAGGCCCTTGGGCCTCGGGACGAAAGCTTTGTCAATCCCGATGTGCAGTTCATTGAGGTGAACGAAGACACGCTCTTTCTGCTGGCCTCCGATGGGCTGACGGACAACGACCTGCTCGAATCCAATATCCAGGAAGCCATCGATCCGTTGCTCAGCTCCCAAAGCAGCCTCGACCAGGGCGTCAAACTGCTAATCGATCTGGCCAACACCCAAAACGGCCATGACAACATCACGGTCCTCGCCGTGCGGGCCAAGGTCCGTCCCAACCTGCAAAACTTCCCCTATGCTATGGTGAATATGACTTGAACATCATGACGTAGGATGCCCATGGGAGTAAGGTTTTGACAGAGGCGGAGACGTTATTTAGCCAGGCTCAGCGAGCCTTTGAGGCGGGGCAGTATCGGGTGGCGATCGATCGCCTAACAACAGCCCAGCCCCAGGCAAAGATGGGCAGCCCCCTCCATGGGGAAATTGTCCTGTGGCAGATCATGGCCCACCAGGCGGCGGGGGATCTCGACAGGGCTCTGGAGATCTGCCAAAAGGCCGTGCGCCATCCCAATTTGGACACCCGCAAGGCCGCCAAAAATATTATGTATGTCCTGGAAGCTCCGGCCCTGCAAATGCGACCCGAGTGGATGACCGAAATTCCGGACCTGAGCGAACTCGAAGCCAAGGATCGCAAAAACTGGGGCCGATCGAATAACCCACCCCCACCGATGCCTAAGGAAAAGGAAAAAACCTACATTCCAGACCCCGTGGACCCCACAAAGGTGGAGATCGAAGACGATCGCTTGGTTTGGGGCGGGTTGCTCGTGGCGGCGATTTTGGTGGGCTTGGTGGCTTGGGTGGGGTTGAGGTCGGGCGGGTGAGGCTTCTGCTACACTGGAGGGCGATCCTCCTGGGCTAACCACCAATCACAAGGAAACTTGCTTTGACCATGGCGCTTAAACTTACTGAACTTAAACTTGCTGAATTTAAGACCTGCTTACCCCAGATGGTGGCGCAGTTGCGATCACTGCTATTGATCGCACTGGTCAGTCTGGCCCTAACTGGCTGCGTTGAAGATCGCGTGGGCATTCAGTTTGACAGTCCCCAGGGGGGCCAGATTACCCAGCACCTACATTTAGACAATCAGATGGCTTCCGCCCAGGGCTGGCTGAGCGGCCTGGAGCGGCGGGCCAGAAAATTAGGCGCCATGGTGGACCGGGGCGATCGCAGTTCCCTAGATCTGGCCCTGCCCTTCACGAGTGCGGCGGACTTGGAGCAGAAATTTAACAGCCTGTTTACGGCCCAGGAAACGGACAGCAGTTTGCCCAACTTCACCTCCCACCTCCAGGTGAAGACCAATAACTTGCTGCTGCTCGAACGGCGCCGTCTGATCTACGACCTGGATTTAAGCAGCCTGGCCATCCAAGGCAACGATGGCAATCTGCTGCTCGATCCGGGCGAGGGGCTTGATGTGGCCTTTGGGGTCAGCGGTCCCTGGGGCGCCAACAAGGGTAGACGGCCCCAGGGCAGCTTCTCCCCCGAAGCCCACCGCGAAGGCGGCGAATTGCTCTGGCAGCTAGAGCCGGGACGGGTGAACCATATCGAAGCCATCGTCTGGATGCCTAGCCCCATTGGGTTGGGGGCCTTGGCGATCGTCGGTCTCGTGATCGGTGGCCGCTATCTGACCCAAAAGCAACCCAAGCCCTAAGCCATGCCCCGTCATCGCCCCAACCGCGAACTGCGCCGCTGGCTGCTCATTGGTTTGATTGGCCCCGTGGTCGCCTTGAATGTGGCGCTGGTGATTGTGGTGGCCAATTTTTTTCAGCATCTGCTGACCATGGTACTGGTGGCGGCAATCCTGGCCTTTTTGCTCAACTATGTCGTGCGCATGTTCAAACGCTTCGGCATGCGCCATAACGCGGCGGTCATCCTGGTCTTCCTGCTGACGGTGGCGCTGTTTGTGGTGTTGGGGATTACGCTGGTGCCGAATCTGATTAACCAGATCACCCAGTTCACCGGGCGCCTGCCCGAATGGCTCAACGCGGGCCAGAAAAATCTGGAATTCCTGGACGGCTGGGCCAGGGCACGCAATCTCAACCTCGACATCGGTCGGATCATCGCCAATGTCAACGGCCAGATCGAGCGCCAAATCGAAAGCATCGCCAAAACCAGTGTGAGCATAGCCCTCGGCACGGTCTCCACGCTGATCGACAGTATGATCATGGTCGTGCTGGCCTTCTATATGCTGCTGTACGGCGATCGCCTCTGGCGCGGCCTGCTGCGGCTGTTCCCGACGGAATTTTCTGTGCCCTTCAACCAGGCACTCCACCTCAACTTCCACAAGTTCTTAATCAGTCAATTTCTGCTCGCACTGTTTATGACGGTGACGCTGACGCCGATCTTTTTGATTATGAAGGTGCCCTTTGCGCTGCTGTTTACCCTGTTTATTGGGGTTTGTGAGCTGATTCCGTTGATTGGGGCGGCCTTGGGGATTGGGATTGTCACGCTGCTGTTGCTGGTGCAGAATCCCCAGATGGCCCTGTGGGTGGGGATTATCTGCCTTGTGCTTCAGCAGGTCCGCGACAATGGGATTGCGCCGAAGCTGATGGGCGATTTCACCGGGCTTAATCCCATTTGGATCTTTGTGGTGCTGCTGCTGGGGTTGCAGGTCGGTGGGGTTTTGGGTGCCTTTATTGCGGTGCCGATCGCCGGGACGATTAACAGTACGATCGAGGCTATGACGGAACCGAAGTCAGAACTGCCGCCTGTTTCCATCCTGTGACGGGTAATTTCACCCTTTCATCGGGGCAACTTGTGGTAGAAAATTTACAGAAAGTGCCATAATATGCACCTACCATGGCCTCCCGGCTTGAAGGCTTGTCAAATCACTGTCTTTTATGGAGATCCCTGATGGAAGCCACAGCGCGGTTACAAAGAAGTCGAGAGCACCGTCGTCACCTGATCGATGACTATGAGCGGCTCTATGAGAAGGTCGCGGCCTCTCCCATCCCCGCGACTAATTATGAAATGCAACAGCTAGAGTATCTGGCGGGCAAAATCAAATGCGCCTCCAAGGTCCTCGAAGCCGAAATCGCCATGATGAACCGCTGTCTGCTCGATCTCAATCGCCTCAAGGCCAAATCTATTGAGCACAATGGCCGAGCCATGGCGGAGAAGAGTCCTGCCCTGGAGGTCCCTCGAACGGGGTTTCGCTAGGTGATATAATACGAAGGTACTGTATAAATTCTGAAAAACTCCAGTAGAATAGGCCCAGCTTCCCTGGATAGTTTCGTCTCAATTCTTAATCGCAGGCTTTTTTGAACGCATGGCACAGTCCCTCGCACAGGATGCGATTTCATTTTTAATTGATTTGGCCGAGAAGGGCGAAATCGATCCCTGGGATGTCAAGGTGGTCGAAGTGATCGATCGCTTTCTAACGGAACTGGCTCCCTTTGCCGCCATGGGCCGCGAAAACTATGCGACGAACCTGTCCCAGTCGGGGCAGGCCTTTTTGTACGCCTCGATGCTGCTGCTGCTGAAGGCGGATTCCCTGACCCAGGCGGAGGCCCCAGGGGAGGGGGACTTCCTAGAAGGCGGGGAGTTCTACGACGAGATGGAGCTGGCCTCCAATGTGCTGCCCATGAACCTCGATCGCGCCCTCCGTCGCCGAGCTGTGGCCCAGCCCCCGGTCAGGCGACGGGTGACCCTCCAGGAGCTAATTAACCAGCTAGAGGTGATCGCAGCGGCCCTAGAAGACGATCGCCCCGCCAGTGCTCGCCGCCAGCCAAGGCCAAAACAGCAAACCCGCTCCCAGGCCGTACGGGTGATCGCCCAACTCGCCCACCAGGAAAACCTGACGGAGATGGCGGTGGTGCTGGAGGAGTTTTTCATCGAGTATTGGGAGGAGCTGTCCCAGGGCAAGGAATGGATCGACTTCGATCTGCTGCTGGAGCTGTGGAAGGCCACCAAGGCCGAACAGTTTGCCTCCGATCTGCCCCATCCGGATCCGGATACCCATGAGCGGGTGGGCGTGTTTTGGGCCTTGCTCCTCCTGGCCTCCCAGTCGAAGGTGGATCTGAGCCAGGAATGCTTTTACCAGGATCTGCGGGTCCGATCGCTCCAAGCTGGCCTCGGAGAATTGGGAGATTTGGCGCGATCGCTGTAGATTAAGGGATAGGCACGAATCCACGAACCGCAATATTTTCCGGTGGTAAGATGAGTGAGTGTTTCTGGAGAAGATGGGCTGATCTGGTTTGGCAGAGGATAGGCCTACCTGTAAATCTGGGCAAGCTAGGGGAAGGAAGGACTGGATTTGCTGCTTAGGGTGACCTGGGCGAGGATTCTTGTCTAAATTTATTGTTTAGTGTGGCGCGAAGGTCAAGAGAGAAAGTCTATGAAAGCCATGATTCTGGCGGCTGGCAAGGGCACCCGAGTACGTCCGATTACGTACACGATTCCGAAGCCAATGATTCCCATCCTGCAAAAACCTGTGATGGAGTTTTTGCTGGAACTATTGAGGCAGCACGGGTTTGACGAGATCATGGTGAATGTGAGTCACCTGGCCCATGAAATTGAGAACTATTTCCGGGATGGCCAGCGCTTTGGCGTCCAAATTGGCTATTCCTTTGAAGGGAAAATCTCGGACGGCGAACTGATGGGCGCGGCGGTCGGTTCCGCTGGCGGCATGAAGAAGATTCAGGACTTCGCCCCCTTCTTTGACGACACCTTCGTGGTGCTCTGCGGGGATGCGCTGATCGATCTCGATCTGTCGGCGGCGGTCAAGTGGCACAAGGAAAAGGGGTCGATCGCCACGGTGATCATGAAGACCGTGCCCATGGAGGAGGTGCCCAGCTACGGCGTGGTGGTGACCGACGAGAACGGCAAGATCAAGGCCTTCCAGGAAAAGCCCTCCGTGGAAGAGGCCCTCAGCAACAACATCAACACGGGGATTTATATCTTCGAGCCCGAGGTGCTCAATTACATTCCCTCCAACCAGGAATACGACATCGGCGGCGAACTCTTCCCGAAACTGGTGGAGATGGATGCGCCCTTCTACGGTCTGCCCATGGACTTTGAATGGGTGGACATTGGTAAGGTACCGGACTACTGGCATGCGGTGCGTAGTGTCCTCAAGGGCGAAGTCAAGAACGTCTCGACACCGGGCCATGAGATCGCCCCTGGGGTCTATGCGGGCCTGAATGTGTCGGTGAATCTGGACAAGGTGAATATCCAGGGTCCGGTCTATATTGGCGCCATGACCTGCATTGAAGACGGGGCAACAATCATTGGACCTTCGATGATCGGGCCGAATTGCCGGGTCAGCAGCGGCGCCGTGGTGGACAACAGCATCATCTTTGACTATTCGCGCCTGGGTCCTGGTGCGCGTCTGGTAGACAAGCTGGTGTTTGGTCGCTATTGCGTGGACAAGACCGGGGCGACGATCGACGTGCAGGCCGCTTCCCTAGACTGGCTGATTACGGATGCGCGCCATGAGATGCCTTCGGCTCCGGCGGTGGAGCACCAGGCGATCGCGGAGTTGCTGGGTGTGGAGCCCGCCCGTGTGCTGTAGGGAATGGCATAATAGGCGGTGATTTTTAGAGCGATTCATGGATCTCCGTCAGCGCATTGCATTCTATTTAGAAGACATCGATACCTTCTGGGGTCGGGGGGTGAATCTCCTGATCGCTGCCCTGGTGTTGGTGTCTTCTGCCATTTTGTGCTGGAGACCTATGGGATTCCGCCCCAGTTGGCCGCTGGGCTAAAACTGCTGGAAACGGCGATCTTGGTGCTGTTTGTAATTGAGTACGCCGTACGGTTTTGGTGCGCCGATCGCAAGCTGGCCTACCTCTTTAGCCTTTATTCACTGATCGATCTGCTGACGATCGTGCCCTTTCTACTCGGTGTGGCGGACGTCAGCTTTCTGCGGGTGTTCCGGTGGTTTAGGATTCTGCGGCTGGTGCGGTTCTTTAGTAGCCAGAGGACGATGTTTGGCTATGTGAGTGGGGAGGATGGGGCGATCGTCACGCGGATTTTGTTCACGCTGGTGGCGATCGTCTTTGTCTATTCGGGCCTGATCTATCAGGCGGAGCATCCCAAGAATGGTCAGGTGTTCCATACCTTCCTGGATGCGGTGTATTTTTCGATTTCGACACTGAGTACGGCGGGAGCCCAGATGTCTCCGGTGACGCAGTTGGGGCGGGGGCTGACGGTGCTGATGCTGTTGACAGGGATTGTGCTGATTCCGTTGCAGTTGGGGGATTTGCTGAAGCGGCTGGTGGGAAATTCGGCGGCGGGAACGGAAAATGCGATCGTCTGTCCGAGCTGTGGGGCGGGGGGGCATCTGGGGGATGCGAAGTTCTGTCGGGTTTGCGGGGGGACTTGACGCCATGAAAAAGCGGGCCATGAATCCTGTTCAAGCCCGCTTTTCTATGGAAGTTTACTCTCTTTGGCTAGACGGTGCTAAACCGCAGCAAGTTCCTTGGCAGGATTTTTGCTGTTGCGGATGCTGTCGATCGCCGTCTTATAATCCGGCGCATTAAACACTGCAGAACCTGCCACAATGGCATTCGCGCCCGCTTCTAGGACCTGCCAGGTATTATTGCCCTTGAGGCCGCCGTCCACTTCGATCCAGGGATCCAAGCCACGCTCATCGCACATCTGACGCAACTGCTTGATCTTGGGCAGGACGCTGGGGATGAAGCTCTGGCCGCCGAAACCGGGGTTGACGCTCATGATCAGGACCAGGTCCACGATGTCTAGGACATATTCGAGGGAATCCAGGGAAGTGCCAGGGTTGAGCACCACGCCCGCCTGCTTACCCAGTTCCTTGATTTGGCCCACCACACGGTGCAGGTGGGTGGTGGAACTTTGCTCAGCATGGACCGAGATGATGTCAGCACCGGCTTTGGCGAAATCGGCCACGTAGCGCTCGGGCTCCACGATCATCAAATGCACATCCAAGGGCTTCTTCGTATGGGGACGTACTGCATCAACAATCAGTGGCCCGATCGTAATATTCGGCACAAAGCGGCCATCCATCACATCCACATGAATCCAGTCGGCCCCCGCCGCATCCACATTCCGAATTTCCTCACCCAGGCGGCCAAAGTCTGCGGACAAAATCGACGGAGAAATTACGATCGGCTTCTGGCTCATGGCAAAGATTCCGGTTTAAAGTTTAAAAGATTAGTAGTGAGTGTAACAAATTGTGTGACCCAAAATCTGTCTAGCCCGGCTTTTCAGCAAACTGGCGCAGCACCAGGGGTTTCTGGCCCATTCTATAAAACCCCAAACTTCCCCAGAAACAATCAGGAATTCCCCACGTCAACGGCGTATATAACAACAAGCCAACCTCACCTGCCTCAATCCCTGGGAACCGCATCATGCAGCCATCCATCAAATTCCTCACCAGCGCCGTCCTCGCCACAACCCTCGGTCTGTTTTCCCTGAGCTGCATCGATCGCGCCCAATCCGCCAGCCCTAAAACCCAAACCCGCGCCAGCCTCATGGGTCGGGAAAGTCGCGCGATCGCCCAAACGCCCCCCGCCGCCAAAAAAGTCGTCAGTAGCGCCGCCCTCGACGCCAACCGTCGCTTTGGCTTTGCCCTCCTCCAGGCCCAACTGGCCAACCATCCAAAAACCGAAAACCTGTTCATCTCCCCAACCAGCATCAGCCAAGCCCTTGCCATGGTTTATCTCGGCTCCGCTGGCAAAACCCGCCAGGGCATGGAACAGACCCTCCAATCCGGTGATATGAGCCCCGAAGCCCTAACCCAAGGCAACGTCGCCATCAAAAATCTCCTGGAAAACCCCGGTGACGAAAAGGTCCAGCTCACCGTCGCCAACAGCCTCTGGGTCAACGAAGGCGCTTCCCTCAAAGACAGCTTCGTCGAGCAAAACCGCAGCCAATATCGCGCGCGCGTCAGCATCCTCAACTTCGCCGACCCCCGCACCCTCGATCGCATCAACAACTGGGCCAAGCGCAGCACCAAGGGCAAAATCCCCCAGATCCTCGACCAAATCGATCCCCAGGGCGAAGTGATCGTCGCCAATGCCGTCTACTTCAAAGGCGACTGGAGCCGCCCCTTCGAGAAAAAACTCACCACCGATCGCCCCTTCCAACTCGATGAAAAGCGTCGCAAACCCCTGCCCTTCATGAACCAAGGCGGCAAATACAGCTACCTCGAAACCCCCCAGTTCCAAGCCATCCGCCTGTCCTACGGGGATACCAAACGCTTTGGCATGTATGTCTTCCTGCCCAAGGGTGACCTCACGACCTGGACCAAGGGCCTGACCGACGAAACCTGGAACCAGTGGATGGGCCAATTTGCCTCGAAGCAAGGGACGATCGCCCTCCCCAAATTCAAAATTAACTACACGAGCAAACTCAACGACAGCCTCAAAGCCCTCGGCATGGCAGATGCCTTCACCAAGCAAGCCGACTTCTCCGCCATGAGCACCAACAATGTCCTAATCAGCAATGTCACCCACAAAACCATCCTCGAAGTAGACGAAACTGGCACCGAAGCGGCGGCGGTGACGACCATCGAAGTCGTCGCCACCTCAGCCCAAATCCTGCCGGACAAACCCTTCAACATGGTGGTCGATCGCCCCTTCTTCGTGGCGATCGTCGATCAGCAGACCGGACTGCCCTTCTTCATGGGCCAAATCAGCGACCCTGGCCGATAAAGGCCTCTGCTGTTTGAGCAGGCGTTACCAAGGTGTTGGCGCAAAGTATCCCAGAGGCCGCCACCGCTGGCACCCCAATGCCGGGTGTGGTCGAATCCCCCACGCGATACAAACCCCGAATCGGCGTTTTGCAACCGGGGAACATCGCCCGCCCCGCTTTTATCCCCGGACCATAACTCCCCCGATGGCGACGCAGATAGCGTTTGTGGGTCAGCGGGGTGCCGATTAGTTCGAGTACGATGCGATCGCGCAGATCCGGAATCACCTTCTCCAGGGCAAGAAACAGCGGTTCAGCCCGTTCCTGTTTCCGCTGTTTGTAACTAGCCTGGTCGAGGTTTTCCCAGGGTTCAAAGGGTTCCATGGTGTAGGCATGCAGCGCGTGGTGGCCAGGGGGAGCCATTTGCGCATCCCATACGGTGGGAATCGAAATCATGCAGGTATTGCCGGGCTCCGTTACTGGGCGATCGCGGCGATGCACCACCACATGGTGCCCGGTCAGATTTTCTAATCCCTCTGATTTAATTCCCAAATGTAAATGCATAAAACTCTCTAGCACTGGAGTGTCCAACGCCTTCTTTCTATAGGGTTTGGGCAGATCTTCAGGGGCCAGCAGATGGTTGCAGGTATCCCAAAGGGTGGCGTTTGAAATCACGGTGTCGGCCTGCAAAACCTCCCCCGATCGCAGCTTCACCCCCGTCACCCGACCCCGTTCCACTTGAATTTTTTCCACATGCTGATTTAGCCACAGTTCTCCCCCAAACTTTTTCAGCCCCCGCACCAAGGCATCGATAATTGCCCCGCTGCCCCCCATCGGGTAATCAATCACCGACTGCGATCGCTCTCCGAACATAAAGGCCATTTCTGGGGCAACCGTATCATGGGCCGTCAGCCCGGACAGTAAAAAGCATTCGAGATCAAACAAAGCCCGCACAAACGGATCCTGCACGGTGCGATCCAAAATCTGACCCGCCGACTGGGAGAGTTTTGGCAGTTGGGGGAGAAGTTTTGGCAGGGCCTGGGGAGAAAATTTTGCAATCAGCGGAAAGAGCCGCCAGTCCGATCGCAATAATAGGTTGGGAATCAACCGCAGTGCCTCATACAGCGGTAGGAGCTGGGCCTCTAACGCCGCCATTTCCTGGGCGCCCTGGGGGGTGATCTTGGCGATTTCCCTTAGATAGGCATCTCGATCGCCAAAAATCGGTAGCGTGGTTTCCGGAAATGGTAGTGGCCTAATGGATCATAGGCTGTGGCAGGAATTTTCTCCCCCAGAAGAGCTAACACTTGACGCAGGGGATTGACGGAGTCCGGATCCGCTGACAACCCGCAGTAGAACGACGGCCCCGAATCAAAATGAAAGCCCTGTCTGACAAATGAATGTGCCGCGCCCCCCGCAATCCCATGACTTTCCAAAACCATCACCTGTTTTCCGTACCGGGCCAGCAAAGCCCCAGCCACCAGGCCTCCAATGCCACTTCCGACGACGATAATCTCTGGCATATTCGAGGCTGTCGCTTAGATTTATAGATTTTCAAAACCGCTACGATCGAGGCCGCTCTAGAACAAATTCTCGATCGCCGCAAAGTGATGATTCGAGATTAGTATATCCTGAGTGATCTGTACGCTCCAGCTAGCTGACTCCTAGCGAACAAGAGCGATCCAGGGTGGATAACTGCTAGACCTCCGGCAGTGACTCGCAGCTGCCCAGGTTCGATTTCCCATGACGACCCTTTGAGACCTAGACAACGCATATGAAGAAGGGACTGTTGAAGAAGCCGTTTACTTTATTCGGTTCCATCCTGGATAAGGTGATCTTTACCCATGCCGTGGTGCTGGGTATACCCACACTTTTGTATTACATCATCCTGTCGAGTGGCGGCAATTTGATGCTGCTGCATGTGCTGATTCCGGCACTGTATATGGTGACCTCGCTCGTGGTAATCGCCGAGGCGATTACCACGGCCCTGGTCTACCGCAAGCTCGGCCAGCGTCGCCCCCTGATGGGCATCATTCAGCGCTTTTTCGGCCAGCGTCCCCCGCGCGGCAGTAGGCTGCCGGATATTTCCCTAGAGGGCGCCATGCCCAAATGTTCCCTGATCGTGGCGGCCTACCTGCCCAACGAGCAGGGCATCATCATCGAAACCCTGACGGAAATCCTCGACACCATGGATCGCCCCCAGGGCGGTCTAGAGCTGATTCTTGCCTACAACAGCCCGACCTGGCTGCCCGTCGAAGAGGATCTCCAGCTTCTGGCCCGTCGCCATTCTGAGCTGCGGTTGCTCAGGGTAGAAAACAGCCGATCGAAGGCTGAAAATGTCAATGCCGCCCTGCAAATCGTCTCCGGGGAAATCACTGGCATCCTCGACGCCGACCATCGGCCCAATCCCGACTGCTTCACCAAGGCCTGGGCCTGGCTGGCGGCGGGTAACTATGCCGTGGTCCAGGGCCGCAATGTGATTCGCAATCCCCAGAAGAACTTCCTGACGCGGATGATCGCCGTCGAGTTTGAAAGTCTCTATGCCGTGAGCCATCCGGCCAAGTCGCTGCTGGTGGATATGGGCATGTTCTGCGGCTCCAATGGCTATTGGCGGACGGATGTGCTGCGGCGGATTCGGTTTGCGCCCCATATGATGACGGAGGATATTGACGCGACCCTTAGGACATTGCTGCGCGGATACAAAATCGTCCATGATCCGACGATCGTCACCACGGAGCTGGCCCCCGAAGATGTCAAGTCCTTCTGGTTCCAGCGCAAGCGTTGGGCCCAGGGCTGGCTAGAGGTGTCACTCAAGCATCAGATGCCGATGATGGCCTCGAATAAGTTTGACCTTTGGCAGAAGTCCTACTGGACTATGCTGCTGATCTACAGCGCCGCCTTCCACTTTGTGGCATTGCAAATCTTCCCGATTTTCTCCAGCCTGAGCCTGAGCCAGATGGATGCGCCGCTGATCGATCCGGTCTATGTCTGGATGACCACGGCCATGACCCTTTTGAGCGGTCCCTGCCAAACAGTTGCCGCCTGGGTGGTGCGCAATCGCGTGGTCAAGCAGTCTCCCTGGGATTACCTGTTCTACAGTCTGTTCATCCCCTTCTATTGCCTGTTTAAGAATGTGATTGTGGTGATCGCGATCTACGACCATATTCTCGGCAATACCGAATGGGTCGTGACCAAACGTGGTCTCCGGGATGCCGTTTCGACGGCGCTGCCCTACGCGAAGGTGGGCGATCGCTAGGCCCCTAGCGCTTTGAAAGAACCCCCCAGGCTGACATCAGCCTGGGGGGTTCTTTTTGAGTTACCGAATGGGTTCAATGTTTTCCAGCACCCGCCAATGTTCGCTCTTGCAGAAGGCTTCGACAACCTGGTCAAACCTAGTGTGGCAATGGTTATTCACCTGCAAGGGCAGTTCTTCGTTTTTGACCACGCATTTGAGGCTGACCTCCTCATCGGTGGCGGTGGTGCGATCGATCAGCAGTTCCACAATGACTAACTTCGCAAAGGGGACACCCCCTGGGATTTCCTTTGCCATTACGTATTCATTGGTGTTATGCAATACATTGAATTTGCAGTCCGTCAGGACCGACTGGATCGCATCATGGAGTTTGGGCAATGGAATGGCTAACTTAAACAGACTTGTGTACCGCGCCATAGATACCTCCCCAAACAACATTTCCCTTGGCCGATCCATCATACCTTGCAGGTTCCCCGGATTGTGACCCGTTAGCACCGACAATAGGAACACAATCTTGCACAAGGACTGCACCGTGACGACGCCTCATCCCCACCAACGCGGCAAACTGATCGTCTTTGAAGGCGGCGAAGGCTGCGGCAAAACCACCCAACTGGAGAAAATCGAAGCCTGGCTCATCGAAAGTGGCTGGTGGGAAAAGTTGACCCACCAAGGCTTTACCCGCCGCCTCACCACGCGTGAACCCGGCGGCACCGATCTGTGCCAGGGCATCCGTCAAATCCTCCTGACACCCCAGGCGGAAACCATGACCTCTACGACGGAACTGCTCCTATATGCCGCCGATCGCGCCCAGCATGTCGAAGGCTGTCTACGTCCGGCCCTAGAGGCGGGCGCCCTGGTGCTCTGCGATCGCTACACCGATTCCACTGTGGCCTACCAGGGCTATGGCCGGGGGCTGGACCTGGGACTAATCGATCAGCTCAATGGCATTGCCACCGGGGGATTGAAGAGCGATCTGACCCTGTGGCTGGACTTGGATGTGGAGATTGGTTTGGGTCGGGCCAAGGAACGGGGGAAACGCGATCGCATCGAAGAGGCCGACATCACCTTCCATCGAAGATTGCGTCAGGGGTTTGCAGCTTTGGCGGAGGCCGAGGGCGATCGGGTGGTGCGGATTGATGCCAGTCAGGATCTGGGGGCGGTGACGGCGGCGATCGTCGCGGTTTTAGACCAGCGATTTAGGCAATGGGCCTAGCTCCAGTCTTCGCGCTGGCTGGCCGATCGCGCCTTCCCTCGAAAGACGGGCCGATTACTGTGGATCTCACGGGTCCGCGCAAACAGTTCCTCCTCCGTCAAACCCCATTTCTTCAGCACCTTGACCAAATCCGCCTGAATATCCCGCGCCCCCGGAAACCCCTGGTAGCGAATCGTCAACCGCGCCAGTTCCGCCAGATTCAAATCCGTCGGATCCCCGGTCATCAGGCTGTCCATGGTGGCGCGATCGCTCTTCCAGAGGGGATGGGTTTGGTCCTTAAGGTCGCTCATGGGGGATACTCACAAATCAGTGGAGGCGATCATACCCCCTATGATGATGTTTGCATGCATTCCACAACCACAACCATGCCCCGGCCTAAACAGATCTTCCTCAGCTTTGATATCGAAGAGTTTGACGTACCCCTGGAGTATGGGCACCCCATCGACATGGACGAACAGTTCCGGGTCTCGAAGATCGGCCTCGACGCCATACTCGATCTGCTCGATCGCCTTGGGATCCGCGCCACCTTCTTCATCACCGCCCACTTCGCCCAGCACCACCCGGCATCGATCGCCCGCATCACCCAAACCCACGAAGTCGCCTCCCACGGGTTTTATCACTCCCAATTCGATGTGGCGGACCTAGGAAAGTCCCGGCAGGTCTTGCAGCAACTCAGTGGCCAAACCGTACTGGGCTTCCGCATGGCCCGGTTGCAGCCCGTGTCTGAGGAGGCGATCGCCCAGGCTGGCTACCGCTACAATTCCTCCCTCAATCCCACCTGGCTGCCTGGCCGCTACAACCATTTGACCAAACCCCGCAAACCCACCTGGTCGGGCACAGTTCTAACCATCCCCGTCTCCGTCACCCCCCTGATCCGCTTCCCCCTGTTCTGGCTAAGCTTCAAAAATCTTCCCCTGGGGCTCTACAAACTCCTTTCGGCCTGGACCCTGGGCTGCGATCGCGCCCTCAATCTCTACTTCCATCCCTGGGAGTTCGCTCCCATCCAGCACTACGGCCTACCGGGCTACCTTAGCCGCCATGGCGGTGCGGAGATGGTGGAACGCCTGGAGGATTATTTAATTTGGCTAAATAAAAAAGCTGTCTTTGCCACATTTAATACAATGATCGACGTTTAATTCAGGGCAATCTGTGACGTTTGGGGCGATCTTTGGTATAAATTCACAAACTCAGGGCAAACTAGGGCTCAAGATAAACTTTACGTGAAATCACCCGTGCTGGCATTTACGTAGCCAATTTCACGGAGTAGATTGTATACATACCAAGAGAGAGACATCAGCCAAAAGGAATAGACCGCTAGCGGTCTCTAAGCCGATTTCTGAAATGCTTATCTCGGGTACTCTACTTGACTAACAGGTAGGGATTTGGTCAAATTATATACTTAAGCACGGCAGTGTTTTCCCTATTCGGTAAGGGCTGCCTATTGAAACAGAGAGATCTTAAGGTGATATCACAGGCCGGAGGTGCAGAACACTTCCGGCCTGATTTTTGTTGGGGTTTGATTCAGCAATTCCAAATTCAACAGTCCTCCCACAGAAAATTTGTCACTGCGCTCCCATCCCGCCCGCGAATGGAATTGCGGGCTAACAGTTGGAAGTCCCTTCAGGACTCAACTTAGAGGCTGTCCTGCACAGTATATTTTCCCCAGGCGATAGCTATCAACCACAGGCCTGAAGGGACTTCCAAGGTGCTAGCCCGCAATTCCATTCGCGGGGCGGGCCAGGGCGATCACGAAAAAGCTTCTGTGAGAGGATTTTTGAATTTGGAATTGCTGGGTTTGATTGCTTACGGTTGACGGCGAATCGAGATAACCGTGCTGTTGAAGTTGTATTCTTTGCCTTCCAGTTCCAGGGTGGTGCCGATCTTCACCTTTTTGTTGCCAAACACCACACCGTCCTCGGTTACCTGGGCATTGCCCGAGAGGGTCATTAGGATATCGTTGGAAAAGCGGCCTTCGGGGCGAGGGTCAGGTAGGGCCTTCACGGAACCATCGGGCTGGGGCACCGCTAGATTGCGGGGCAGAAATTCGACCGTTTTGATTTGAGCCCCACCGGAGGGTTCGTTGCGAATCACCACGTTGACTTTGTCGTCCGGTTTGATCATGTTCTTGCCGTCCAGGGCACTGAGCCCTTTGACGATCACATCGACTTCAATGGCCTTACCATCCGAATTCCCCTTGACGATGCCCTTACCTGTCTTACCCGGCAGCAGGAAAATGCCGCCCAGCACCAGGCCGATCACCATGCCAGCTCCCAGGTCGAGGAGACTGACTTTGCCGAAGAGGCGTCCTTGAGTGTCGATGATAGCCATAGGTTAAGGGGGGCGGATGGGTAGAAATCAACAGTCGGAGTTTAAACCTTTCAAAAGGCTCAGGTCCCGAAACCATGGGACAGATTACCATGAAGTACGAGAATCGATCGCGCCTTGCTGCAAGTTCGGTCTGCAAGTTCGGCCAATCCCTGGGTGCAAGGTCAGAAACTTATAGGCTCGATCGATCGTCGCTCTTATTTAAGTTGTTCTGACATCCTCCGGCCCAAATCCACACAATATGCTGACTCGCCACTCCAATCGTCGTCCAAAGTCCTGGGCCTACGGCCTGATCGCGATCGCCATGGTCCTGGGCATTACCCTCGGCCAGCCCTTGATTGCCCAGGCGATCAACTGGGGTGAGCTACTCCAGCGCGGGATCCAGGTCATCCAGCTCTCCAACATCTCCGACCAGCAGGAAATGGAACTGGGCAAACAAATCAATGACAACATCGCCAAGCAGGCCCGCATCTCCCGCGACAGCAACTTGGTCAACTACGTCAATACGATCGGCCAGCGTCTAGCCCGCCAGAGCGATCGCCCCAATCTCACCTACAACTTCCAGGTGGTCGAGGATGACAATATCAATGCCTTCGCCACCATGGGCGGCTATGTCTACATCCATACGGGCCTGCTGAAGGCCGCCGACAATGAAGCCCAGGTTGCCAGCGTGATCGCCCATGAGATCGGCCATATCACGGGTAAGCATTCGATTAAGCAAACCCGCGAGGATGCAATAGCCCAGGGTCTCCTCGGCGCCACGGGCCTGAAAAAAAGCACCATCATCAACCTGGGCACGGAGCTGGCCCTCCGCCGTCCCCACAGCCGCCGGGATGAGTATGATGCGGACCAGCGGGGCTTGAAGAATCTGTCCTCGGCGAACTATGCCCAGCCCGAGATGGTGCGGTTCATGGAGAAATTGCTGGCCTTTCGATCGAGTACACCCGCCTTCTTGAGTACCCACCCAGACACGGGCAGTCGGATCAAGCAGTTGGAGGCAACGATCAAGAAGTCGCCCAGCAGTGGCAAGGATGGCACGGACAACGTAGACTACGCCCGCCGGGTGGGCAAGCAAGTAACGGGCGCAACCAGCACACCAACCCCTACCGCGACAACCACACCTAGCTCAACACCGACGCCAGTGGCTTCCCCCAAACCCCGAAGCGGAGAGGTGATCGTCCCCACGGAGTAGGGCTCACGAAGCAGCAGGCGCGCTTAATAATTGGGCCAGCCGCCAAGGGCATCAGGCGACCCAAGCTCGGGCAGTTAGCGGAATTCCTCCAATAGCTGCCCATCTTTGTGCCTTTTGGCAAGACCTTTGTTGCATTTCGTAATAGTTGAATGTTACATTTGTTCATATAACAAGTACAGTCTTAGATGAACCCCATCAGAACAGACCTTTATCGTCGTTTCCCCTGCCTGGAATCCCTTAACAGCCCAACTTTAAAAACCTGCTTTGAAACCCATGAATGTCAGCGAATTATTAAAGCAGTACGGTGAAGGATTACGTGAGTTCAACCATGTAAAGCTCCATGCGATCGAGCTCAGCGGCAGTGATTTGTCCAAGATCAGCCTCGTTAAAGCCAATCTGAACTGTGTCAACCTAGCTCAAGCAAGCTTAGTGGAAGCCGATCTGTCGGAGGCCCTGCTGCTGCGAGTCACGCTGTGGCGAGCGGACATGCGGCGGACGCGGTTGGTTTCGGCGCGGTTTGACCGATCCCAGCTGATCCGAGCCAATCTGTCCGACGCCTATGGTCGCGGGGCCAGCCTACGCCAAGCAGACCTCCGCCTAGGAAATCTCCAAAACATCGATCTAATGGGCGCAGATCTGGGCGGCGCGGATCTGAGCTATGCCGACCTGAGCGGCGCCAACCTTGTAGGGGCGGATTTGAGCTACGCCAATTTGACGGGAACTAACCTATCCCAGGCTGATTTGACGGGGGCCAACCTAGACCATGCCATCGTCGTCAACAGTCTATGGAATGGGGCCAACCTATCGGGCGTCGATCTGTCGAGCTTAGATGTCCATCGCATTGATCTCAGTCAAGCTTCTATTTCCAAGACAGTTCCAAACTTTAGTTCGGCAAGTTTGTCTCGTTTTTCTAGGTAGTGTCAGTGATGAAGTCATCTAATTCCCTGCTGCAGGATATGCTGCAGTCCCTGCCCCATGTCCAAACCAAAACCTACTTCAAGGCAACACTGACAGCAATTTCCCATGCGATGGAGGATTTGGTAATCGAATCTAGCGATCGCCCCCTAGTCATTGCCAATTTTCAACAGGAGCGCTTTTATCGTCAGGAAACTGCTCGATACAATGGCATTGCCGATCGCAGTGACCATGTCTATGTGTTGGCGGTGCCAGAGACTACTTTGATGCAGGAGGCTGCGCCCTATGCAACGATCGGGCTTGATCCGGCGGATGATTTGGCCCAGGAATGGCATTTGGTAATTGTTTGCGATCGCTATTGTGCGACGTTGGTCTGCCGCGAAGATCTAGAGGCTGGGGCCGATGGGGGCTTGGATACGGCGCGTCAGTTTCAGGGCTTTTGGACCTTTGACCCGGCGATCGCCCGGAAGGTGGCCATGGAATTATTAAAGCACATTGTCCGCTATCGACCGGATTTAGGTGATTCCGTTGCGGTGGCTCGAAAACAATACAAGTTATCCAAAACGGGTTCATTCCAACAATCTCAAATCGATTCTCAATTGTTTGGCGATCGCTTAGCTGATTATCTACAAGTCGGCCAGCAGCAGCAGGTTAGTGCCTATGTCAGGGCCACGGCGCTGAACCAGCAGTTGACGGCGATCGAGCAGGCGCAGAATAGTTTGATTGCAATTGTTGGCCATGAATTGCGGACCCCGCTATCGACCATCCGTGTCTGCCTAGAAAGCATGGTGGATGAACCTAATATGTCCCAGGAATACCAACAGATCATGCTGGATACGGCGATGGGAGATTCGGAGCGGCTCCGGAAGCTGATTCAGGATTTTCTATTGTTTTCTCGATTGGAGGGGAATGCCATGGCTTGGCATGTGGAGTCGATCAATCTATCGGAAATGATTGCTTTGACGCTGAGTAGCCTGCAAGGTATGGGAAAAGTCAGGGCCTTGCCCCAGGTAGAACTGGATTTGCCGATCGAGCCTGTGATGATTGTTGGTGATGGTGAGGCGTTGCAGCAATTGTTGAATAAGCTGTTGGAGAATGCCTATAAGTTTACGCCTAGTAGTGGCACCGTGACGATTCAGGTGCGCAGAGGGGGCGATCGATCCCCCGAGATCGAGATCCAAATCATTGATACGGGCTGCGGGATTGAGACCGATCGACTGGAGCGAATTTTCGACAGGTTTTACCAGGAGGAGGGGTTTGATGCGGCGAGTCGGTGGGGGGAACTGGGTTGGGGCTGGCGATCTGTC
>JAAUSA010000050.1 GCA_012031975.1 Alkalinema sp. RU_4_3
GCCCCAGCAGCACCCCCACACTCGCCCCAATCTCCACACTCGGCCCCTCCGGCCCCAAACTCGCCCCCGACCCCACGGGACACCGCCGCCGCCAGCCCCCGGACGATCGGCCGCAGCACCGGCACATCCTGGGCATTCTGCACCGCCGCATTCAGCGACGACAACCCCGACCCAAACTCCTTCATCCGCCAACGCATCAGCCCCACCACAATCCCACCCACCACCGGGGCACAGGCCAACACCCAGGCCCGACCGCTGGCGATCACCCCCATCAAATCTTCCAGCACCAGACTATGCACCTGCACAATCAGCATCCGAAACACCACCACCAGCAATCCCGCCCCACCGCCCACAACGAGCGCCAGCAGCAGCACAATGCCCTCCGGCGAAGTCTGCAAACGATTCACATCCAGACGCGATAAAAGGTTCGCCGCCAGCTCTGAAGCCGACTGCGTTTCTGTTGTAGAAGGAGCAGAAGAATTGACAGCCATCCTTACCCGATCGCCCAGCAATAAATGTTACCCGCCTCTCCATTGTGCTGGATGAACGATCGCGTAGGCAACATCTTTGCGAAGAGGTAACAAGTTAAGACAATTTATCAACCGGACAGTCAAAAGTGGTCGGAGGGGGATCTCCTTGGTTATATTGGAGACAGGGATAATCCATCCCGCTCACTCAGCAGCCAGGGGATTGGGCATGAGCGCAGATACTTACGGACAATCATCGGCCTGCCCACTGTGCGGTGCAGGCTTCAACGGCGGTCCACTAACCGCCAAGCTCAGCTCCCAGCTCGTCACAGGTCTACTCACCTGCACCCATTGTCGATCGCGCTTTGTCGTCGGCATCAACGGCCACTGTGTCCGCGATCCCTTCAGCCGTCGCAAAAGCACCCCTACTTCCAGTCAATTGCGCCGCCAGAGCTGGCCGATCGCCCGTTTCCTCCGCGATGCCCAGGCTCCCCTGGTGGTCGTAGGAGTCCTGCTCTTCCTGGGGCTGACGGCGACGCCCCTGCGGGATCGCCTGCCGGTCAGAGGGGCGATCGGCACCTGGCCCCAATTAGCTCTTCCCGGCTGGCGCTAGTTAACGATCCACAGGACGGCATCAGCATGGGTTTTAGCCTTTGGAATCAATCCTTTCAAGAATGGTGGCCCCAGGGCCTGTTGATGTTTCAACTGTTGGCGGCGGTCTGGGTGATCTTTGGGATTAACCTTTGTCTGGGGGGACGACTGAATCGCTGTGGACTCAGGCCCCGCACCTGGGAAGGACTGTTTGGCATTCTGTACATGCCCTTTCTCCATGGGGACTGGTCCCATCTCTGGAATAATTCCCTGGTTTATCTGGTGTTTGCTGCCTTTATTGTGGCGTTTAATCCGGGGGATCTGCCCGTGGTGACGATCGCCATTACCCTGATGAGTGGTTTGGGGGTATGGCTGTTTGCGCGCCCGAATACGATCCATGTGGGGGCCAGCGGGGTGATTTTTGGCTACATGGGGTTTTGTGTGGCCCTGGCCTATATGGTCAAGAATCCCGTGACTGCGATCATTTTTATCGCGACGATCTTCTTCTATTCCAATCGCATCTGGCTGCTGTTTCCCATTCGCAAGCGGATGTCCTGGGAAGGTCACCTGTTCGGCTTTGCCAGCGGCATCATTACGGCCCTCTACCTTCCCCTATTTCGTGAGTACTATCGCCAGCTCCTGCCCTTGCTCAGCCAGCTCGGCTATGTCCCACCCCTCTAATTCAACATCTTCAGCAAACCCTGCTGGCCCACCAAAATCTCCCGGACCAACATCAAGATGGCCACCCAAAAGACCGGGCTCATGTCAATGCCACCGAGGGGTTTGATCACCTTGCGGGTTGGACCGAGCAGGGGTTCTGTGGGGATCGCCACGATATTGAACGGAAACTTCGTCAAATCCGACTCCGGATACCAAGTCAGCACAATCCTCAGGATAAACAGCAGCGTAAACAGTGCCAGGAATATCCCGAGGCTAAGACTGGCAATATCTATGGGGAAGTCGCTCATGATGGAGATGTAAACAGGATTTTTCTAGTCTAACCGATCGCCCTACTTAACCCTAGTCGCCCGGTTGGCGCCGCGTTCGAGTTCGCGCACCTTCTTACCGCGCCAGAGAATCCGAATCGGCGTGCCCTTGAAGCCCAGGGATTCCCGGACTTTGCGCTCCACATAGCGGCGATAGGTGTCGCCGAAAAGGGCGGGGTTGTTTACAAACAGGGCCAACGTTGGGGGCTGGGCTGAAACCTGGGTGCCGTAGTAGATTTTGCCCTGGCGGCCCCCGCGTGTGGTGGGGGGGCTATACCAGCTCGTGGCATCTTCGAGGATTTCATTGATCACTGAGGTGCTGACCCGGCGGCGGTGCTGATCGGCGGCGGGTTTGATCATGTCGAAGATTTTCTCGACCCGCTGGCCCGTTACTGCGCTGGTGAAGATCACATCGGCCCATTCCGTAAAGTGCAGGCGACTGCGAACCTCTTCGGTCATCTGGATCATTGTGTAGGTGTCCTTTTCCACCATGTCCCACTTGTTCATCACCACGATACAGGCGCGGCCCTCCTCCAGGATGCGTCCGGCCAGCTTCTGGTCCTGGTCCGTCACGCCCTCCACGGCATCAAGTACCAAGAGCACCACGTCCGCCCGATCGATCGCCTTAAAGGCCCGGTTGATCCCAAAGAACTCGGGGCCGTATTCCACGTATTTCTTCTTGCGAATCCCGGCGGTATCGACTAGACGGTAATGGATATCATCGCGCTCGACAAGCAAGTCGATGGCGTCCCTGGTCGTACCGGAGATTGGCGAAACGATCGAGCGGTTTTCCCCGGCAATAGAGTTGAGCAGGCTGGATTTACCCACGTTGGGGCGTCCCACGATCGCCACGCGAATTTCCTCGGGATCGGGCTCTTCGCTCTCCGGCGGGAAATGCTGCATCACATCATCTAGGACTTCGGCCAGGCCGTTGCCATGAATCCCAGAGACTGGATGGGCCTCCCAGCCTAGTTCGTAAAACTCCACGGCCTGGGTGATCCCGTCTTTGACGGATTCGCATTTGTTGACGGCCAGGGTGACGGGCACCTGCTGACGGTGGAGCCAGCCAGCGATTTCGCGATCGGCCTCGGTGATCCCTTCCATGCCATCGACGACAAAGATCGCCGCACAGGAATCGGCGAGGGCTGCCATGGCCTGCTGGCGAATCAGGGGCAAAAATTCTGTATCATCAGCAAAGACCAGTCCGCCTGTATCGACCACATGGAAGTCGCGCCCTTCCCAGTAGGCCTTCTTATAGGTGCGATCGCGGGTGACGCCCGGCTGATCAAATACGATCGCCTCCTGCACCCGAGCAAGACGATTGACGATGGCTGATTTGCCGACGTTGGGCCGACCGATAATGGCAACAACAGGGAGTGGCATGGGCGGGATGGCTGGGGTGCGAAGAGAGTAAGTCGTACATCTTATCAGGGTATGACATCTTATCAGGGTATGACATCGGTTTGCTGCACAAATCTTAAAAGAATCAGCAGTCCTTCGCCAGAGAATTAAACCAGTCGGAAAATTGGACGGGGCGATCGGGCGATAATTACCCAGGGGGTGACGATCGCAAACCCAGAAAGCGATTATTCTGAAAAGGTCGATTGAGACAGTTAGGGAAAGTGGCATAGGGTTGGGGTAATGACCGAACCGCCACTGGAAGGTAAGGGAGCATTCACCACACAGAACTCCAACGGCTTTAACTATTATGAAACTCTTTACCATTGGGGATAGCCTATCCCAGGGTTACATGTCCGCTGCCGCTGCCCGTACGGATCTTTGCTATTCGACTTTGATTGCCCAGAAAATGGGTCTGCCGAGCTATGACTATCCGAGGTGGGAAGCGGGTGGCTTGCCGCTGAATATTGAAGCGATTTTGCGGCATTTGCAGTCTAAGTTTGGGACCGATATTAATTGGTTTGAGTTTCCACAGGCGGTACTGGAGGTGCTCGATCAGCTTAATATCAGTGAGGAATACTACGAACGCGGTCCGGGATCGATCAATCAACCCTACAACCTTCAGACGGAGTTTTTCCATAATGTGGCGATTTCGGGATTTGATGTGGCGGATGCTTGGAGTGTGACGGCGGAGAACTGTAAGGCGGAGATTAAAGTCGCTCCCAATGGGGGGAACGATCGCATGCAGGGACCCAATGCCGATTTCTATCGCATCGCCAATGTGGTCTTGAATCCGTCTCAAAAACCTGAGTTTGACAATTTCACTCAGTTGGATTGGTACAAGTACCATGCGGAGCGTGAGGGCGTGGAAAATCTGCTGCTCTGGCTCGGGAGTAACCATGCCCTGGGTACGGTGTTGGGGTTCAAACTGAACAAGACGCCGAACAGTGGCCAGGATCTGACCCAGTTGTCCCACCAGGAGCGGGAACAGTGGAACCTCTGGCATCCGAATGATTTTCAACGGGAATATCAGGGATTGCTCGATCGCGTTGATGCTGTGATCCAGGTTAATCGTGCTGAAACCAGTAATGTGTTTATCGGAACGATCCCCTTGGTTACAATTATTCCGTTTGCTAAGGGGTTTGGTAAAGAAGTACAGATCACACATCGGGCGGATTATAGCGATGAGATGCTGACCAGTGTCTACTATGAATACTATAGCTATTTCTTCCGCGATGGCCAGTCAAAACCGCGTAAAGGGTATCTAGACAAGGCCCAAGTCCTGGAAATTGACGAAACTATTCGTGAATACAATCGAGTGATCCGCCGTTTGATCGCGATGAAGAACCAGCAGTATTCTCAGCCGAGGTATCACTTGGTCGATACCTCGAAGGTCCTCCAAGATCTCGCCTTCAAGCGCAATGCTGGGAAGCCTAAGTATGTGTTGCCAGACCAGTTCAAGCAATATCCCACGTTCAATACGAGATTCTATTCGGCGAACCAATTGGGTCAGCTTGAAAAAGGTGGTTTCTTTAGTTTGGATGGGATTCATCCGACGGCGATTGGCCAGGGCATCATTGCCCATGAGTTCCTAAAAGTGATGAAGGATGCGGGTGCGGTGCCGGATGCGGAACTCAATTGGGATCGCATCTTCAGCAGCGATAGTCTGTATACGAATCCGATCGCCCTGATGCATGAACTCTATGAGCATGACTTGGTGGCAAATCTACTCGTTAAGGCCTAGGGCACAACTGCAGGATAAGAAGTGCAGGGTTTCAGAGCTAGAAACCCCGCACTTCTTTCGCTATAATTGTGCTTAGATCCATCTGTTGGGCAAACCACCATGGTCACACAAGTTCCAATCCCATCCCCCACTGAACTTCCCCTAGCCGAAGAGCGGGTCATCCTGCGAAATATTAGCTGGGAAACCTTCGAGCGACTCCTGGAAGAATCAGGAGACAACCGCAATACCCGTTTTCACTATCTAGACGGCACCTTAGAGATTATGTCCCCACTGTTTGTCCATGAAGGCAGTAATCGTTTCATTGCAGCGTTGATTGAGGCTGCAGCGGATGTGCTTGATATGAATTTGCGCCGTGCTGGGTCCGTCACCTTGCGACAAAAACCGAAAAAGGCCGGAGCTGAGCCAGATTCATCGTTTTATATTCAAAGTGAACCACTCGTCCGGCATTTGACAGAGCTTGACTTGAAAAAGGATCCGCCCCCTGATTTAGTGGTGGAGGTCGATATTACGAGTTCATCCGATCGCCGTTTCCCCATCTACGCTCGATTAGGGATTCCCGAATTGTGGCAGTTTGATGGAAAGACAATTCAGTATTATCTGTTGCAAGATGATGAATATGTTCCGGTGCAAATTAGCCCAACTTTCCCGACATTGCAGGCTGATATGATTTTGAAATATCTCAAAGAACGTTTGGATGTCGGGGAAAGTCAGGCTATTCGATCGTTTAAGGCAGAGCTTCAGCAGTTGCGTTAGGCCAGCATTTCCGGTAGCGTTTCCAGTTTCAACCGATCGCCCAAGGACAAAATCGGCACCTGAAAATCACAATTCCCCACCGATTCCCCCTGCACAATCACCTCAACCCCATCCAAACATCGAAACCACTCCACCTGCGACGGCAGACATTCCACCACGATCGATCCCCCCAAGGCCAAAACCCCCGGCACCATCCGCAACCCCATCAAAGCTTCCCTATCTCCCTGCTCCGTCCAAACCAGCAGTCGTTTGTTCTCCAGGGGTTCGCCCTGCCAGGGTGCGATCGCCCAATGACGCGGCAGTTGTTTGGTCAAAAATTCCTCAGCCTTCCAACGCCACTCGTAGGACGCAAACCCCGATCGCCATTCCCCCACTTGAAACAACGCCTCCCCCAATCGCCAATGGGCCTCCGCAAACTCCGGCTCCAGCTTAATCGCCTGACGAAAACTAGCGATCGCACTAGGCAGTGCCTCCTGATTCATCCAAAGCTGCCCGATCTGGTAGTAGTACAGCGCCACATCAGGAGCGTAGGTAATCGCCTGCTGAAGATGGGCTAGGGCACGAGTCGGATCAGCCAGCAACATCCCCACAGCACTATGACTCGGCGCATGACTCGGCTGCTGCTGAAGGGAAAGGTAGTAGGTTTCGATCGCTTCTGCTTTGCGGCCCATGCCTTCGTAGTTTCGAGCCAGGTTGTAGGCGAGGTTGGGGTAGGCAGGATTGAGGGAAAGGGCTTTTTCGTAGTGGACCATGGCGCCGTCGTAGTTCTCCTGCTGCTGGAGCAGGTTGGCCAGGTTCATGCGGGCGTTGATGTTGTTGGGGTCGGTGGAAAGGGTCTTGCGGTAGAGGGCGATCGCGGTTTGCGCCTGGCCCATGGCTTGGAGCATTGTGGCCAGGTTGTTCTGGGCGGCAGGGTAATCGGGTTGGAGATCGAGAGCGATCTCGTAGAGGCGGATCGCTTCCGGAATCTGCTGGTTGGCCCAGAAGCCATTGGCCAGGTTGTACCGAGCCTGGGGATCTCGGGGGGCCAGCACGACCGCCGCCTGGAGTTGGGCAAGGGCAGTATCAATTTCACCCAGGTCCAGCAGGGCCACACCGAGGTTTTTGTAGCTTTCGACGTGGTTTTGATCGATTCTCAGGGCTTCGCGGTACCAGCGATCGCCTCCATCAGGCGACCTTGGCGATAGCAGGCCGCCCCCACTAGGTTTAGCAGATCCAGGCGAGAACCCTCGTACTGCAAGACTTGACGGCCCCACCGCTCGGCTTCGGCCCATTGACCGGATTCAAAAGCGGTAAATGCGTTGGAGATGGCGTGGGATATCTGGGACATTAGGTTAAAATGCGAGGATTGGTCTAGGCTATCTGTACCTATATTTTGCCCATGTTGCTGTCTCTGCGAATCGAAAATTTTGCCCTGATTGATGCCCTGTCCCTGGAATTTGGGGCCGGGCTGAACGTCCTGACGGGGGAAACCGGGGCGGGGAAGTCGATTATCCTTGATGCGATCGATGCCGTACTCGGCGGCAAAGTCTCAGGCCGGGCCGTCCGCACGGGCCGAACGGGCAACGATCGAGGCCAATTCCAAATGCGCCCCGACGTGGCAGCCTGGTGTGAGCAGGAAAACGTCGAACCTAGCGAAGATGGCATCCTCACCTGTAGCCGCGAAATCACAGGCAACCGCAGCAAAAGCCGCGTCAACGGCATCGCCGTCAACAAACAGCAGATGGAGAGCCTGCGCGATCGCCTCGTCGAAATCACTGCCCAGGGCCAAACCGTCCAGCTCGGCAACCCTGCCGTACAGCGCGACTGGCTCGACAGCTTCACAGGCAGCGCCGCCTACAAACAGCGCGAAAAGGTGGCAATACTTCAGTCAGCCCACCAACAGGCCGTCAAACAGCTCGATCAGCGCCGCAAAGTAGAGGCCTCCCGGCAGCAGCAGTTGGACATGTTTGAATACCAGTTGCGGGAGCTGAAGGAGGCGATGCTCACCGAACCCGACGAACTAGAACAGCTGGAAAACGAGCGCAATCGCCTCAGCTACAGCGTCGATCTCCAGCAGCAGAGCTACCAGGCCTACCAGCTCCTCTACCAAAACGAAACTGGCGAAGCCCAGTCCTGCTCGGACCTGCTGGGTGATGCCGAACAGCTCCTGCTCAACATGGTTGAAGTCGATACCTCCCTGCAAAGCGTCCTCGACGCGATCACCAACGCCATGGCCCTCGTCAACCAGGCAGGCCGCGAAATCAACCTCTACGGCAGCAGCATCGAAGCCGATCCAGAACGCCTCGAAGAAGTCCAAACCCGCGTCTCCTTCCTCAAAACCCTGCTGCGGCGCTACGGCCCGGAACTGTCCGACGCGATCGCCCAGCGAGATCACCTACAGGGCCAGGTCGATGACCTAACAGGCAACGGCCAATCCCTAGAGGAACTAGAAGCCGCCGTGGCTCGGGCAAAACAGGAGCTGACAGAAGCCTGCGCGGTGCTCACCAACCTGCGCCGAGTGGGCGCCGACAAGCTCGAAAAACAGCTAGTGACAGAACTAAAACCCCTGGCCATGGATAAGGTCCAGTTCCGGGTGGCCCTAGAACCGATCGCCCCGACCAGCATGGGGGCCGATCGCATTGTCTACATGTTCAGCCCCAATCCTGGGGAACCCTTGCAGCCGCTGATTGATGTGGCCTCGGGGGGTGAAATGAGTCGTTTCCTCCTCGCCTTGCAGTCCTGTTTTTCCCAGGTGGATTCCGTCGGAACCCTCGTCTTTGATGAAATTGATGCGGGGGTGTCGGGAACGGTGGCGGGGGCGATCGCCGAAAAACTCCACCAGCTCAGCCAATTCCACCAGGTGATGTGTGTGACCCACCAGCCACTGATCGCAGCGATGGCGGATCTGCACTATCGGGTGAATAAGGAAGTGATTGATGCCAATGGAAAGGTGCAGGCGGCGAACAGCAAGAAGAAAGGTAAAGATGACGATCTGAGAACAGTTGTGCGAATCATGCAGCTCGACCATGAGCAACGCCGGGAGGAATTGGCCCTAATCGCTGGGGGCTCGGCGGCGGAGGCGGCCTATGGGTTTGCGGATGAGTTGCTGGTGAAGGCGGCGCAGATGCGGGATGGGGCGATCGTAGAACCCAAGAAGGCGGGCCGCAAGAAGGCGGGCCGCAAGAAGTCGAAGGCGAGTTGGAGGGGTGGGGTGTGGCGATCGAAAAACATGAGACAATAGAAACGCCGTCTCCCATCGACCTGCCGTGACTCAATCCGTGACCGTCCGCGTACCCGCCACCACCGCCAACATTGGACCGGGGTTTGATTGCCTAGGAGCCGCCCTAGGCCTGTACAACACCTTTGTGTTTACCGCGAATCCGGAGGGTCCGGAGCTGACGATCGCCGTCTCCGGCATCAATGCAGAGCAAGTCGGAACAGGCGCAGATAATCTGGTCTATCAGGCCTTTTGCAAGGTCTTTGAACGGTTGGGCCAGGTTGTGCCTCGGGTAAAGATTGATATTCAGATGGCGGTGCCCTTAGCGCGGGGATTGGGAAGTTCCGCCACAGCGATCGTCGGGGGATTGCTTGGGGCCAATGGGCTGGCGGGGAATCCCCTGGGAGAAGGGGTAGTGACGAAAATGGCCATAGATATGGAGGGCCATCCCGACAATGTGGTGCCCGCATATCTGGGGGGCTGTCGCTTGGCGGCGACGAATTTGAATGGGGATTGGGAGATCTATAGCATTGAGTGGAATCCCTCGATTATTCCGGTGGTGGCGATTCCAGCCTTTGAGCTTTCGACCGCCGAGGCGAGAAAGGTATTGCCCAAGGAGTATAGCCGGGATGATTTGACCTTTAATGCGGCCCATTTGGCATTGTTAATGAAGGCCTTGGAATCGGGTCAGCCGGAGGGGTTGCGATCGGCCCTCCAGGATCGTGTTCATCAGCCCTACCGTAAGTCCTGATTCAGGGCTATGACCTGGTGCAGCAGGCGGCCAGGGATGCCGGGGCCTACGGCATGGTGATTAGCGGGGCGGGGCCGACGCTGCTTGCCTTGGCGTCGGTGATGCAGGCGGAGGCGGTGAAGCTGGCCATGGAGCAGGCTTGGAAGGCGGAGGCTGTGGGGGCAGAGGCCATGATTTTGCAGATGGATCGGGTGGGGGCGGTTGTGAGCCTGGGGTAGTGCTGGATGAATTTCTGGAATTTTTTTAATCGGCGTTTTTACGAGGGCGATCGCTACCCCATCAACTCATAGCCCGCAGCTCCTGGAGAAACCACTGAGACAAATACCAACGGCTCCTCTCCACAGTTCAGCACGCCATGAACTGCCCCCACGGGTGCGATCGCCACATCCCCTACCCCAATTTTCGTCACCTCTCCTGCGCCGAGGACGTACTCTCCCTGGCCCCTCAAAATCGTCCAGCTATCCTGGCCCTGGGGATGCACATGGGCGGCGATCCGCTGTCCCGGTAGCAAATGCCACATGACGATAACGGCCTGTTCTGACTCTGTCACCACCGATCGCACAGGCTCCCCTTCTGAAACCTGGACAAAATCAGCGGTTTGAAATATGCGGTCGCCCATGATCATAACCGGAAAAACATCTAGAGCACAATGTAGTATGAATTATCCCCCTAAACCGTTCATCCTAAACAATTCGTGGCGCTACAGGTGCATAGCTTCTAGCGGCTCGGTGGTACCTGGTGGATATAATTGAAGCCAGTCATTGTACAAACAACACTTTGGGGTTAGGGGGCCGAACCATTCCACCCCTACGCCGATCGCAACCCCTCCATTTTCACAAACCGCCGCGCCCCCGAAACCACATCCGGCTTAGACTTCGCCGCCAAAATTGAAGCATCCCGCAATTCCCATTCCTGGAAAATCTCCCCACGATTATCTTGAGGATCAAAATAGCGGTAAACGCGCAAACCACCCCGACGACCATCCTCCATCCGATCGCGCGACACACAGGTCAACCTCACATCCATCTTCGCCAACAAAGCCTGCACAAACGTCATCGGCGGCGTTTTGTCCGTTAGTTTGATGCCAAAGAACAATCGGATATCCTGGCGATAGGTTTTACCAATTTCCACCATGCGAGCAATGGCCTCATCCGTCACCCTAGTCCGGCGCTCCGGATCGAGCAGCGAAACCACACCGATCGCCTTCAGCAGCTCCACCTGGGCCGTCAGCAAATTCACATCCTGGAGGGCAACCTTACCACCGCCACGCTCCAAATGCGATCGCCATTCCTGCAAATCCCGCACCTGCACAAACATCGGATCATGGGTGGCGTAATAATGCAGCAGAAGCTTTTCATACCAACCCGCTTCGTCCTTGAGCATTAACTCTGGCGTCACGGCCACCGGATAGCGATCCTGGAGTTGCTGCTTGCGTTTGCTGCGGCGTTGTTCCGTCGTTTGCGATCGACGGTCGTTTGGGACTTCGGCTGGGGTTTCGATCGAACCTCATCGGAATTGGCGACGGCGATCGCCTCAGCCTTTTGATTCGCGCTGCGGACCTGGGTCATGGCTTTTTGGACCGATTCAATTGCGGTTAAATCATGGTCAAGGCCGACAAAGGTACCCTGGGTTTTGGTCTCGTCGTCGGTGATGACGACCACATCATGACCTTCGCGGGATAAACCCTGCTGAATTGAATCGCGGAATTGCCACAGAGAAAGATTGACCCGCGCAGCCATCTTTGCCCAGGTTCGCAATGCCAAGGGATCGGTCTGTTGATCCAAATCGAAATCCACTTCCTTCAGTAGCATAATGTTGTACTTCACCAGCTTCGCCGAGGACTGGGCGATGTCGCGATAGAAACAACTGCCATTGCCAATTTTCCCAGGCCCAAACTTTGCTGACCAGACATAGCGGGGCACCTCATCCCGCACACGGGCCAGGGCCTGCCGCGATTCGGAATCCGACACAACGCCTTGGAAAATGCCAAATACGCCAGCGAAATGGTTTTCAGATCGATCGAAACCCCCGTCCCGATCGTCGGTGTCGCTAAAATAATGTCGTAGTCCTGGACCACTTCGTTGAGGCGATCGGCAATTCTCCAAGCCGGATGCTCCGGATCGGCCACGGTTTCACTATCGATCCGCAATACTTTCTTCTCGGGATAGTGATTGCAGAAATAGGTTTCGAGGTTTTTAGAACTCCAACGGCCTTTGACCTTCTGGGAATCCAGCGCGACAAACACCGCACCGTTTTGCAACACTTTATCCAATTTCGTTAACAAGGCTGCCGGAGTTTTCGTGTCGTACACAGAAACGTTGGTGCGATCGATATTCTGCCAGTGATTAATCGCGATCCAAGGAGCCATTTCCTCGGGAGCCATCTGCTGCAAATAATCCACACTCACATCCGACAGATCCGCATCCTGGGCGACGACCAATCCACCTGTGCGCAGAACAAACTGCAATAATTCCTTCAGGGTTTCCAGCACCTTGACCCGCTGACTGTAGCAGGTGGAGCTGTTTAGCGCATGCCACAACACCTGTTCTATTTCATCGAGGACAACGATCGCACCCTCCCACGCATAGGGATCAAACTTCGCCTGGGAATTACCATGCAGCGAATCCACACAAAGGCCATAGCCCATGGATACAGCCTTATCAGCCTGGGCCACATCCCCAATCCAATCCAGGCCCAAACCCTTACAAATGACTTTGCCGAGTTGAATGCGGTGGGTGATCACAAGAACCTTGCGGTTTTGAGCTATGGCCCGATCGATCACAGGTTTCAGTGCCGTCGTTTTGCCCGTGCCCTTGGGACTCTTGACACAAACCAACCCCGTCTCGGGATAATCCATCTCGCCTAAATAGCGATCGTTCAATTCCAAATCCGCCGGATAGGTCAGCGCCCATAATTTCTGCGCCTGCCACATCGACCAGTCCACGGACGCTTCGCAGAGGGTATCAAACGCCGCTGCACCTTGGGCCACGATGAAGTCATCCACACCTTTCTCAGGTCCCGGCAATGTCACGACTTTTACGCTTGATCCCGCACGGGTCAACAACTGCCCCAGCCGCGAGGTCGCCAGGAAAATACTGTGTTGCACCTGGGGCTTTGTCTCATGGTCAAAGGCAATGTAAAACGATCGCCCCCCATTACAAAACGCCGCCAACTCGGGAATCAGATGATTGCCTTCCCGCCGATAGCCGCCAAAGATTCCCGGCAGGGAGATCGCCGCATAGCCAGCAGTTAGCAGACAACCCGCCTTCTTCTCCCCTTCGGTCAGCACGATCGGAATCCCCGCCTGCTGCACCCAGGCCCAAAACCCCTGACGCATATCCTTACGTCCAATCACCTTCCCATAGCGCTCGGCCACCGACTGCCAAATCCGGAAGGGCACATCCAACAGGACCAAACGACTAGACCCCTTCCCCAAACTCGGACTCAAATACTTCGCCGCCTTGCCCTTGGTGCGATCGACCACTGGCGTATCCCCATCGGGCTTAAAGCGCCCCCAACCCATGCTTTGCCAATTGTTCAGCGGATCGACGCCGCTCACCCACCAGCCCCGCAGCGGACGGGCCGATGGATTGGACCGGGTGACGCGCCAATTTAAGCGATCGGCAATCGGATAGACCACCTCATGGCTGTATGGATCCACAGCCTGATCCACCAGGGTCTGAACATTCAGCCGCACGATCACCGGATCGACCCGGCTGGCCGTCCATTCAGCCTCATGATCCGCCGCCACTTGACGCCCAACAATCGATGCCTGATAGGGCCAATCGATCGCGCCATTTGGCTGATCCCATGCATATTTTTGCTCGTTTGACGACAGAATTCCCTGCAACACTGGCGCAGCGCTGCAAGTCCTGATACAATGCTTCGGCATAAGGACAGATATCCCAACCGCAAATTGGGATGACAAGGTTGAACAATGACCCCGGAGCTAACTGTGGTAGGGAGGCGAAGGGGTTTTTGCTTGGGAATTTTTAGGTCCAAAGCAGGTTGTAGGCCGCTCAGTCCAGTGATTTTTGACAGTCCCCAAGGCCGCAAAACCTGGGATCTCTATAGACACTTTCAGAACGGATCTCGTGGGTGGTAGTCCACTCGACCCGGCTAAATTAACACCCCGTCCCCCGACCCTCAAGGGGGCCTTTTGACCAAAACTGCGATCCATCCGCAAGCGTTACAGACCCGCTGAACCCGTCGATCTCGATCCAAATTAGACGCCGATGTTATAGATCCACTTGGGCACAACTTCTGGATCACAGAACAAAACTAGACGTCTACGTTATAGATCTACTTAGAGACAATCCCTTGATTGTGCGATCGTTTTGGCCAGTGGTTCGATCGAACTAGACCCATGGGTTTGACGCCCATGTTACAGGTGACAAGCCTGGATCCCGAAGCCCGTCTTGTCCAAAATCAGACGGGACAGTTACAGCAAACCAAGCTAAAATCGTACGTGCATGTCACAGACTGGATACTCTATATATGTGGATCCGGAGAGTTTTCAGGTGGATCACGCTATATATAGCGTACCTACCCAAAACCCCGTTCCTGTGGCACCAAGCTCCTGAAACGCGATCGCCATGCCCTCCCCCACCAGCAAACCCCCCGCTGCTCAGTCCTTTCCCCTGGACGGCACCCTTCTCCAGCTCCTGCCTCGGGCTGGGGCAGTGTTGCGTCATCCCCACCAGGGATTGCCCCAGTGGCAGGCCCAGGCCGATGGGGACTATCTATTGATGCGGCTGATGGCTGGCCCCGAGGTGAGCGAAGTGGAGATTACCCGCCGCCTGCCCTTGAATTACCTAGAGCCGGGCGATCGCCAAGCCCTGATCACCCAGTTCCAAACCCTCGACCTCGAACCCTGCCGCACCCAGGGACTCACCAAGGGACTGGCTCGCCTAGACGATCGCCGTTTGAAGCGGCTCCTGACGGGCCTAATCAGCTTCCTCAACCCCCGCCAGATGGCGGTGCTCCTCTACCTCTACCGCCTCGCCCACCAGCAGCAAAGCCCCACCCTCACCGTTCAATCCAACGATCTGCTCACGAATCTGGGCTACAGCCGCACCGCCGACGGCGGCTATGCCTCGAAGCTGCGATCGCAACTCCACTGCGATCTCGTCGCCCTACACCGCACAGAATTGGTGTTTCCTTCTTTAAAAGGAAAAGGTGGGAAGGCTCGGATTCGATCGCTCCTGCGCCTCAAAGCCTGCCAGTCCACCAATCGCACCGATCGCTTCGACATGTTCCAGGCCGCCGATCTGACCTACGAACTGGCTGATAGCTATACCCTGACCCTGGAGTTTGTGGAGGGCATCCAGAGGACGGGGGACTGTCTGTGGCTGGGGGGAGCGATCGATCTGACCCAGCAGCTCGGCAGCAATGCCAAGAACGACAGCCAAATGCGACTGCTAATCTACCTAGCCAGCCGCCTCAAGTGGGACCACCCCCCAGGACCGCGAATACCTGATTTTGTCCAAACCCACCCTCTTTCGTGCCCTCGATCTGCTCGGCTGCAACAGCTCCCGCAACAACCAGATCTTCTGGCGCACCGTAGAGGCCCTCAAGGCAAGCGGCCATTTGATCAATGCCCAGGAATTGCCTGGGAAGCAGCGGGTGAATAGCGTGCAGTTTCAGATTAATCCTGAGACGGTGCGATCGATGGGGTGAGGAAGGAAAAAGGAGAGAAGATAGAAGAAAGAAGAAGGAGGGGGTGGAGACGGCTATGGGCTATGGGCTGGGGGCTAGTTATGGGACGAGACGTTGGCATAAATTCTTCGTAAAGACTCTCCCGCATCCTTCTGCTTCGGTTCCATACTGGAGTTGCGCATCTATCACTATCTCTGGGGACTGGCATCGTCCCTTGTCTATCATCCCTAAAGTAGAGCTTGATCCTAGCCCTGGGCTAGATAGCTTCCTCTACCCTAGTCAGGATTGACTGGCCGTTTGGCAATGGCCGAGTTGCAAAATGTCTCTAACCCAGGATGTATCCCTCCAAACAGAGTAAATTTAACAATCACTTCGCCTAACTTTTCCTGATCGTTAGACCGTTGGTTGAAGAACTGAGAGGACGGTGTTTCTGGGATCTCAGGATGGGCGTTTGCCGGATCGGCCAATCGCCTATACCTTTAGATAGAGATGGGCGGTGAGCACCCCGGACCAATCGTCACCATCTACGGGTTCCTGACCGACCTATTCCCTTAATGATCTTTCTCTATCCTAGGGTAGAGTCCAGTTCAGAGGCCGCCTACGCTAGATCACCTTTTTGCCTGTTGATGGATGGAGGACCGCCATCGTGCACAATCAAACCTTTGTGCAAAGTATTCGTCGATCGCTCAGTAGCTTGCTAGACCCGACAGCCAGCGTTGTTTCCGTGAGCCCATCTAGCCAAGCCCTAGTAGGATTGCTGCCCCTGGGTCTGACCCAGGATTTGGGTATGGCCCAGGACTATGGCATGGCCATGGCAACCGATGCCGTGGCGATTCAGACCATGCCCCTGGGGACATCGCCGCAGTTATCCGCCTCAGATATTCAGTCGGCCCTCCTGCGGGTGAGCCGCAAGGCCCGCGCCAGCAAGGACGAGCTAGAGGTGATGACGACTTTGATCCAGGAGTGGGTCAAACTCTTCTCCTTAACGGGCTGCCAAATTAATCTCTACAATGCCGACAGCCACACGGTTACCCGCCAGTACCAGCATTGCCCTGGCACCGAAATCGATCCTGACGATCGCATCGCCCTAGTCGATTTCCCCCAGCAGGTGGAGCTGCGCGCCCTCACCTATCCAATCCAGTTCTGCCCCTGGGTTCCCCCTGAGGACCAGGCCCTGACGGTGATGGTCTATGCATTGCGCGATTCCCTGGGGCTCCTGGGTGAAGTCACCCTCCAGCGTCGCCAGCCCGATCACTTTACAGAAGCTGACCTGGAGGCGATCGAACTCCTCCTGGACCCTTGCATCCATTTCCTCCGCCGCGCCCGCCTCCTCCAGGCCAACCAAACCCAAGCCGTCGAACTCAAGCGCCTCAACCAAGTCCAGGACAATTTTCTCGGCACAATTTCCTACGAGCTGCGGGTGCCCTGTCGAGCATCAAGATGGCGATCCAGATGATCACCCTGGCCTTGACCAAGGAAGAGTCGGCCCAGCAGTTGCTCCTGAGCGCCGAGGCGACGGAAAAGGTGCTGCGGTACCTGGATGTGTTGCAGCGCGAATGCGATCGCGAGACCAAGCTGATTCAGGATCTGCTCGATCTCCAGCAGCTTGACACCGACACCCTGTCCTTGGTGATGGCCTCGATTTCGGTTGAGGAATGGCTGCCCTATGTGATGGCTCCGCTCCAGAAGCGTGCCCTGGAGTCGAGTCTGGCCCTGGACTTTGTGATTAATCCTGATTTGCCGCGTCTGATGTGCGATCAGATTAGCCTGTCGCGGATTGTCACGGAACTGGTGACCAATGCCTGTAAGTTCACTCCGGCGGGTGAGCGGGTGCTGGTCCAGGTGGAGCCGAATGGGGAGGGCGATCGCCTGATCTTCAAGGTCACCAATAGCGGTATTGAGATCCCCCTGGAGGAGCGCAGCCGTATTTTCGACAAGTTCTATCGCCTGCCAAAACTGGACATCCGCCAACAGGGCGGCACGGGCCTGGGTTTGGCGCTTGTGCAGAAACTTGTAACCCGGCTTGATGGTTCTATTGAATTGGAGAGTAATCGATCGGGCACTTGTTTCACCGTAGAGTTGCCACTACAGGGTGTTTGAAACTCTGCGAAGGGCTGCAAATCAGCGATTCTGTTGGCAAATTCAATCTGGGTGCTAACTGACGATCGCATGGCCCACCTGGGGTTTTAAACCCCAGGCTAACAGCTCAAACCCGTTGAAACGGGTTAAACCCTTTGATGGTAGATGTTATGGCCATTTTTAGGTCAGCGCTGACTTCTTTAACCTGCTTTAGCTGGTTTTAGCTATTAGCCTTGGGTTTTAACCCAAGGCGGGGCAGCAGCGCAGTGAGGAGGATTCATTACGGTGCCACAGGCAGCTCCCCTGGATTCATCGCCGCCGTATCCCCCTCGGCCTCCTTAAAAGCATCCGTCAGCACATCCTGGAAATTCACATACAGACGCGGCTGACTATCGAGCAGCACAGGCGTCTGGGCGACCGCATTATGTAGCCGAATCAACAGCAGCGCCAGGGCCTGATCGCGCCGTTCGGGAGAGCGATCGCGCGGATTCAAGGTCAAGAGCTGCACGCTGTTCTCATCGCAGCTATCGCCATAGTTGGCCACACTACAGACGATCGGTTGTCCGCGCCGCATTCCGGTGGTCAGATAGGCCAGCGTTGTGGTGCTAGGGCTGGTATTGAGGAAATTGAACCGGGCCGTGACTTCCTGGCAGCGATCGGTGGCACTGCGCTTCCCCATGCTTGTAAACTGCACCACAGGCACCTTCAAGGTTTTCCCCAACGTCCGTTTTGCGAACATAATCCGGCCCCCCTTCGGACATTCAAAGGTCACATTCGGAAACGTAATCGCCTGGGCCGGGGCGATCATCGCCGCTGGCATCACCAAAACCGGAAGGGCAAACAAGGACAAAAACCGACGCGACAATCGCTGCATAGGACAAAGCTGTGTAAAGAGTGATGGCATAGAATTAACCCCTGGTCCAAAAACTAGGGGCTGCTAACGCTTAACACCCAAACCCTATGGTTTCCGGACAAAACCCAACGAATCCAACCCAACTCCCATCTCTTCCCACCCCACCGACCGATAAACCATGACCCCGTACCCCGAATCCCATGACATCCATCCAACCCCTGATCACTGACCTGCTCGCGGGCAACCCCTCAGCCCTTGCCCCCCTCGCCGCCGAACCCGATCGCCAAAAACTCCTCCAGGACTGCGCCCCAGCCTTCCAGAAGTTCACCCTCGATCGCCACCTCCCCGCAGCCTGCTGGGACACCCTCTGGCAGATCTGGCTCCCCCTGGCCCAAGCTCTCCTAGAGGCGCGATCGCAGACCCCCAATCCCCTCACCGTCGGCTTCCTCGGCGGCCAAGGCACGGGCAAAACCACCCTCACCCAAGTCCTCGCCCTGATCTTCGCCAGCCAAGACCTCCGCACCGCCAGCTTCTCCCTCGACGATCTCTACCTGACCTACGCCCAGCGGCAGGCCCTGAGCGATCGCCGCCTGATCTGGCGCGGTCCCCCCGGCACCCACGACATCGGCCTGGGTCTACGGACCCTGCGGGCGCTTAAGGCCAAACTGCCCCAGGTCGAAATCCCCTGGTTCGACAAATCCCTCCACGGCGGCCAAGGCGACCCCGGCCCCAGCAAAACCACCGGACCTGTGGATTTTGTCCTGTTTGAAGGCTGGTTTGTCGGGGCGCGGCCCCTGTCGCCTGTGGCGTTTGAGTCGCCCCTGCCGGAGCCGATCGTCACCGCTGCCGATCGCGCCTTTGCCCGTGCCATGAATCTACGCCTCCATGACTACTTGCCGCTGTGGGAGCTGCTCGATCGCCTCGTCGTCCTCCATGTCCCCGACTATTCCCTGAGCAAAACCTGGCGCAAACAGGCGGAGCACGAGCTGATCAATCAGGGCAAAACGGGCATGGACGACGAGCAGATCGATCGCTTCGTCGAATACTTCTGGAAAGCCCTCCACCCCCAACTGTTCATCGAACCCCTAGTGCGCGAACCCCACTGGACCGACTGGGTCCTGGAAATCGGCCCCGACCATCAGCCCAAACGGCTATACCAGCCCTAGTCCCTCTTCTTCCCAAGCCCGCTTACCCGTAATATGGGAGGGTCGTTTGTGAAGGCAGATTTTATGGCGAAGGCGCTCTCTCTTTTGGGTTCGACTGGTTCGATCGGGACACAAACCCTAGATATCGTGGCCCAATATCCCGATCAATTTCGCGTGGTGGGAATGAGCGCTGGGCGCAATGTAGAACTGTTTGCACAGCAGATTTTGCAGTTTAAGCCCCAGATTGTGGCGATCCAGGATGAGAGTAAGTTGGCGGAACTGAAGGAGGCGATCGCTTCCCTCAATCCCCAGCCAATTATCCTCTCGGGGGACGCTGGGGCGGTGGAAGTGGCTCGCTATGGCGATTCCGAGGTCGTGGTGACGGGGATTGTGGGATGCGCGGGGCTGATGCCGACGATCGCCGCGATTAAAGCGGGCAAAGACATCGCCCTGGCCAATAAGGAAACCCTGATCGCGGGTGGCCCTGTGGTTTTGCCGCTGATCAAGGAGCACAATGTCAAAATCCTGCCAGCGGATTCGGAGCATTCGGCGATTTTCCAATGCCTCCAAGGTGTGCCGGAAGGGGGGTTGCGCCGGGTGATTCTGACGGCTTCGGGGGGGGCCTTCCGGGACTGGGATGTGGCGGACCTGCCGAAGGTGACGATCAAAGACGCCCTCAAACATCCCAACTGGTCCATGGGGCGCAAGATTACGGTGGACTCGGCCACGATGATGAACAAGGGTTTGGAGGTGATTGAGGCCCATTTCCTGTTTGGGGCGGACTATGACCATATCGACATCGTCATCCACCCCCAGAGCATCATTCACTCATTGATCGAGCTACAGGACACCTCGGTCCTCGCCCAGCTCGGCTGGCCGGACATGCGACTGCCGATTTTGTATGCGCTGTCCTATCCCGATCGCCTCCCCACGGACTGGCCCAAGCTCGATCTCGTCAAGGCGGGGGACCTGACCTTCCGTGCCCCCGACCATGCCAAATACCCCGGCATTAACCTGGCCTACGCCGCCGGACGGGAAGGCGGCTGCCTGCCAGCGGTGCTCAACGCTGCCAACGAACAGGCCGTGGCCCTCTTCCTGGATGAGAAGATCCACTTCCTCGACATCACTCGCCGGATCGAGGCCGCCTGCGATAAATACACCAGCCAAAATACGGCCACACCGACCTTAGAGGACATTATTGAAGCCGATCGCTGGGCCAGGGCCTTCGTCGCTGGGGTTTAGCTCCCTGGCGTTTGAGTCTCGAATGTTAAGAATCCTTAGGTCCTGTGAGCAATGGTTCACCAATGGCTGATACTCAGAATGAAATCATATTCATAGGAAACTTTGTTGATATGACTGGTACCTACGCTGCTTCTTACCTGAGCTGGATCCTCATCCCCGTTGTGGGTTGGGTCTTCCCAGCTGTGATGATGGGTTTATTGTTTTTGTACGTTGAGAAAGACGCCTAAGTCTCTCTAGTTGCAAGAACATCTAATAACAAAAAGGCCGCCTCCATCTTTGTGGAAGCGGCCTTTTTGGTTTTGACGAATTAGTGACTCTTAAATTGAGGAGCCAATCCCCGCATAGGAACCGTAGAAAAACAAACCGACTACAACGAGCACGCCCGTTCCAGCGACGGTTGCTACGATCCAGATTGGAATTCTGCCATTTTGAAACATCGGTCTAACCTCCAAACAAAGTCAGCAAGTGAATCGGACAAGCTCAATGCGAAATCTCTTCTTAGTTAAAGAAGTAGCTCGACATCAAAATACCTAGGGTGAAGATCATCAACAGACCCAGGTAGAGAGAAGTACGGTTCAGTTCAACAGGTTGGCTGTTGGGATTGGGCGTTCTTTCCATGATTTTTCCTAAAAGTAAGTTAATGGATCTACAAACAACCTAGCGCTGAATGAACTGCATCGCGCGATCGCCCCGACGAAGAACACCGAAGGCACGCCGAGGCCATGGATGGCCAACCAGCGGAAGGTAAAAATGGGATAGACGGTGGGTTCGTTCGAGAATGAGGAAGACATACGTAATACTCTCAGGGTTAAACGTCTGGGCAGTGGATGGAGCAAGGGTCGCTCGCTAGATCGCTACTTCTTCAGGAACTGGTCCATCTGATTCTTCGCTTCCTGACGATTGCTCAAAATGGGCAATTGCGTGGGGCGAGATTCGGGGAAGTATTCATTCGGTCGGGGCGTGCCAAAAACGTCATAGGCCAGCCCTGTCTGCACAAACATCCAGCCCGCCAAAAACAGCATGGGGATGGTAACGCTATGGATGACCCAGTAGCGGACGCTCGTAATAATATCGCCGAAGGGGCGTTCTCCAGTAGTACCTGCCATGGCAGTCTCTCCACAAACAACAAGTAAAATCTAACTAAACATCATACGGGACAACCGATATCGCCTACAACTGGATCGCCCGAAAAAAAAGCCTGGGGTGAGATGCCCCAGGCTTCAAACGGTCCGCCCTAGGCGGCGTAGCGAAGGATTGTTCCCCGCTGACCGAGGATAAAACCGCGATCGCCATCAAAGAACCGAATCCGCGAAAGGTTAGCTGGCAGGGATTCGGCCTCGGCATCGCGCTGCCAGGTCTGGCCGTTATCGAAGCTGCCGATCAAGGTACCACTGCCGCCGATCGCCCAAATTTCCTCATTGGTACGGAAGGCCATATCGAGGAACCCCCAGCTATTCGAGGACTCAGGCAGCGTCGCTTTTTGCCAATCGTCTGGATCCGTCGAGGCGGTGAACTGCACCTGGCCGCCGCGCGCGATCATCCAAAGACGACCATCGGGGGCGAAGCCCATGTTCTGCAGACGGCGGGAGCTATTGCGGTTGTAGGGCTGCCACAGGTCGGTGCCCGGCTCCCAGATCGAGAAGAAATTCCCTCGGGCCGAAACCGCCACATACTTGCCATCGGAGGCACGATGCAAACTGCGCACCACACCGAAGGCGTCGTTTACCAAGGCCTTCCAATTACGCCCGCCGTCGGTGGTCCGGTAGATCGCCCCCACATCCGTCACCATTTCCGCTTCCTCGGCCCCGGTGGCGACTACTGTATCGGGGGATCCAGGGAGATTCTCACTCAGGGGAATTTGGTTCCAGGAGGCGCCGCCATCGTTGGTATGGAGGAGCAAGGAGGGCTGCCCGGCCACCCAGCCTTCGTCTCCCGAGAAGTCGATGGAGGAGAAGCGATATTTCTGTTCGCCCAGCTCCAGGGCCTGGGGGGTCCAACTTTTACCGCCGTCCTTGGTTTCCATCAGGGTGGCACCGGTGCCCACGAGCCAGCCGTGGTCGGGATTGCTCGTGAAACTAATGTCGAGCAGGGTGTTCTGGGTGTCGAGTTGGAGGGGCTGCCAAGGGCTGTTGGTGAGCGATGGCAAAAAGGCGGTTGCGCAGCCTGTGGTCAGGACCATCAAGGCGCAGAGGGTAGCGATCGTCTTCCAAGCTTTTAAAAATATCCGCTGCATCACAGGTTTCTCTTCAAGGTTCTCGTAGGGTTCGGTGGGTTGAGGGCTTTTAAGCCCCCGGCAGAATTGCCGCGCTCATTGCAGCGTATACAGGCTCAAAAACAGCAGGAAGAAGAGCCCCAAACTGCCAAAAATCAGTAGGTTCTTCTGCCCGGAGGTCAGGGTATTCACCCCCAGACCGTAGCCCAGATTTTGCTTGAATCCGGCATTGGAGCCCGCTGGACCAATGTTTTGGAAGCGTCGCCGCTGAGCACCGCAGACGGGACAGCGCCACCGCTCAGGGAGCTGATCAAAGCCGACCCCCGGCTCAATGCCTGACTTATTATCACCCTTGACTGGGTCGTAGGTGTAGCCACAGGCTGAGCATTCATGGCGATCGAGGGCCTTGGGGTCTAGGGCCGGACCTGAGGCTTCCGGGGGCGAAGACTCAGGTGGGGTCGGGTCGGGATTGGCGGTGCTCATAGGAAGGACTGCGGAGTCAGTTTAAAGATTTGTTACGGATCTTATTATGCCATGGGGTGGGGAGCAGGGCGCGCTTCGGTTGGCAGGATAGATGGAAGGAGATTGATTGAATAGGCGATTGATCTAGAGCAGTGGGCGATCGGATGCATATAATAGGGGTTGATCGCTGAAACAGGACATCGCTTGTGTTTGTTTTAACAGGATACGAATACGTATTAGGCTTCTTGATGATTTGCAGTCTGGTGCCCCTCCTGGCCCTGACCGCTTCTAAGTTGGTACGACCGAGTCGGCGGGGGCCGGAGCGGCGCACCACCTATGAGTCTGGGATGGAGCCCGTGGGCGAGGCTTGGATTCAGTTTAATATTCGCTACTATATGTTTGCGCTGGTGTTCGTGGTCTTTGATGTGGAGACGGTGTTTCTCTACCCCTGGGCCGTGGCGTTCAATCAGTTAGGGTTGCTGGCGTTTGTTGAGGTACTGGTGTTCATCGCCATCCTTGTGGTAGGTCTGGTCTATGCTTGGCGTAAAGGAGCACTGGAATGGTCATGAAGTCTGATGCGCCGATGGTTAATCCCCCGATGATTAACCCCCTGGAGCGGCCCGAAATTACCCAGGAATTGTCGGAAAATGTGATTCTGACGACGGTGGATGATCTGTACAACTGGGCGCGATTGTCGAGTCTTTGGCCGTTGCTCTACGGCACTGCCTGCTGCTTTATTGAGTTTGCGGCGATTTTGGGATCGCGGTTTGATTTCGATCGCTTTGGCCTCGTTCCCCGTGGGTCGCCCCGCCAGGCGGATCTGTTGATTACGGCGGGTACCGTGACGATGAAGATGGCTCCGGCCCTGGTGCGCCTGTATGAGCAGATGCCGGAGCCGAAGTACGTGATCGCCATGGGGGCCTGCACGATTACGGGCGGGATGTTCAGTGTGGATTCGCCCACGGCGGTTCGAGGGGTGGACAAGCTGATTCCTGTGGATGTCTATCTACCGGGTTGCCCACCGCGTCCGGAGGCTGTCTTCGATGCGATCATCAAGCTGCGTAAGCGGGTGGCCGATGATTCGATGCAGGAGCGAGCCAAGCTGCGGCAGATCCACCGCTACTACAGTACGACCCATAATATGACGCCCGTGGCGCCGATCGTGGATGGCAAGTACCTATCGATGGCCAGTCGTCAGGCACCGCCGCCTGAGTTGGCAGCGGCGATGGGGATGCCTGTGGCTCCGGTATTAGAAGGTCAGAAGGAGAAGGCTTAGGGTTATGGCAGAAGAAGAAAAGGCATTAACAGAGACCAGCCCCGCCGAGATTACCCCGGCGGGTCCGGTATCGGCCTGGCTGACGGGTCAGGGTTTTGAGCATGTGAATTTGGGGCGGGATGCGGCGGGGGTGGAATTGATTGAGGTCGATCGCGAGGTCCTCCTCCCCTTTGCCACGGCCCTCTACGCCTACGGCTTTAACTATCTGCAATGTCAGGGGGCCTATGATGTGGCGCCGGGCAGCGATCTGATTAGTTTTTACCATTGGTGAAGATGGCCGACGACGTGAGGAACCCCGAGGAGATGCGTTTGCAGGTGCGGGTGCCCCGGCAAGATCCGACGGTGGCTTCTGTCTATTGGATCTGGCGCAGTGCGGATTGGCAGGAGCGGGAGACCTATGACATGTACGGGATTGTGTATGCGGGCCATCCGAATCTGAAGCGGATTTTGATGCCGGAGGATTGGGTGGGTTTTCCGCTCAGGAAGGATTATGTGTCGCCTGACTTTTATGAGTTGCAGGATGCGCACTAAAAGGTAATTTGGGGGATTGGGCTAGGTGGCTCGATCCCCCCTTGTTTTTTAGGTGGTTTTTTGGTTTGTAGCTTGGCGAGGATACAGAGAAATGAGCTTACGGTCATTGTTGCCTCATTTGGACGATATTGAAACTAAG
>JAAUSA010000261.1 GCA_012031975.1 Alkalinema sp. RU_4_3
GGGACAGGTAGGTGAATGGTCTTATCTCCGGCAGTTGTACGTTGCTGGTAGCCTTCTCGCATTGCTGGGCTCCTCCAACTGGGTGAGGTTAGAATGTCCTCATATTCTACAGCCTTGACGCTAGATTTGCAGAAAGTAGAGCATATGGTCTACTCATACCCATGGAGAACCAGGAATACTAGGGGGCCACTGATGATTTCGCCGTCAGAGCTGTAGCCTGTGAGTTTAATAGTTTGGATGCGATCGCTATCTTGCACTTCCCAACCCACTTGGGCCACGTCGTTATTAGCCGCTGCGTAGCGGGTGTCTTCGGGGGTGAAGGAGATGATTCGCGGCATCACAGGTGGACGGAAGAAGGACCACCAAATTAGTCAGATTAGACCGCCGATCGTGCCGAGACTCAGTAAGGCAGCGAGTAACAACTGCCACCAGGGACGGGGCATCCAGGTCATGTAGCCCGGTAGCTGATTGGGATTGACGGGGGCGAGGGCCTGGGAGTCCTGGAGTTGCACCTGGAAATTGTAGATCTGGCCGGGGCCAAACCAGGGGCGTTTCCACCATTTCAGGGGTTTTCCGGTGAGTTCGATGGTGGTTTTGGATTTGGGTTCTAGGCGAATTTCGGATTTGGCGAGTTTGTATTGGCAGCTATCGGTGGGGGCTTGGTCCTGTAATTGGAGCTGGACGTTGCGGTAGGTGTTGCCGAAGTTAGCGAGTTCGACGGCAAATTTGGCTTTGTCGGTTTTGACTTGGCTGTTGAGGGTTTGGAGCTGCCCCTGGAGCATGTAGATGGGGGCGATTTTTAAATAGAGGAGATCGAGTAGACCGATTGTCGGATTGTTTTCAGAGAGTAATCGAAACGTCGGAACGTAGGTGCCTGCTAGGGCTGTGGTGGGGGAGGCGATCGTCACCTTGATTTTATCTTGATCGCCAGGGTTTAGGCCCAAACTATCGGCAACACGAATCAGGCCCGTGCCAGATTGTTTTTTGGGATATTCAATTTTGACTTTCCAATCGCTGGGTAGTCCGTCGCAGCTCAAACGGAGGCGATCGACTCGGCGGGTGCGGTTTTCGACGGTGATTTCGGTGTAGATGACTTCTCCGGCTTGGAGCGATCGCGGCTCTAGCGGTGAGGTTTGTTGATCGAGCCAGAAGGTGATGGATTGGAGGGCTTGCTTGTCGCGATCGGGGGGGAGAACCTGGAGCTGGCGGCGGGCGTAGCGGGCGGGGGAGAGGGTTTCGTAGAATTGGGAGGCATCGACGATTAGGTCGTATTCGTAGATTCCGGCGATCGCGTCTTCGGCAATGTCAAATTTGAAGATGGCTTCGCCGCTGTCGCCGGGGGACAATGCTAGACGCTGCTCGGTGTTGGTGCACCATTGTTGGATTTGGGGATTGCGGGGTTCGATGGTGAGGTGGACGATTGCGTCTGATCCCCCTTGGTTGCTGACGGTGACGCCTAGGACGTGGGACTTTCCGGGGCCAATAATTTCGCGTTCTCCGGCGGTGAGGACGACGGTGAGGGGTTGGGCTATTAGGGCCGATCGGCCATTGCTGTTGGAAATGCCAGAGTCAAAGATTGTGCTTGTCATAACTCACCCGAAATTTATATCCTTAATTTAGTTCTATGTTGCTGCATGCATTGACTGAGCGGCGATCGCTGCGTTTGAGTTTGATGCGCTGGAGGTTGACGCGGTGGTCGTCGCCGCCTGTGACGACGAGGAGATGGTCCTGTTTGCGGATGATATCGATGCTGTTGAGGGGTTTCTTGGATTTGCTTAAAACTTTGCCTTCGCTATTTTGGCCGCGTCTGTGGCCGAGGCCGTCCATGGCCCAGAGTTTGGCTTGGCCGTCGCTGCCTGCACTGGCGAGGAAGCAGCCGTCGTTGGTGAGTTTGACGGCGTTGACGGATTGGCCGCCGTGGCCAGTCCAGCGGGTGATGGGTTGGCAGTCCTTGAGGTTTTTGCGGCAGGCGCTGAAGTCCCAGAGGGCGATGTTGCCGCGATTGTCGGAATTGGCGAGTAAATCGGGCTGCTGTTGGGCGACGGAGAAGCTTTTGATGTAGTCTTCTTGGCCGCCTGCTTCATAGGGAACTTCAAAGGATTGTTTTTGGGCGGGATCGATCACCGTTAGTCGGTTATATCGTCCGCCGATCGCAATCAAATCTTCCTGTTCGCCGAGGAGGGCGATCGCGCTAATGGCAAAGGGTTGGGCGGGTTGAATGGGCTGCTCTGCGGCCAGTCCATTGCCGTCGCGGATGTCTACGCTCCAGGGAATCACTTGGCCGCTGCCATGGGCGGAATACATTTGGCGGGAGTCGCGGCTGAATACGAGATCGAAGACGCGATCGGCGTTGTTCATGGCGCCTAGTCGTACGTCATCCCGCTGCAATAAATTCGTGACTCGGACTTCGCCGTTTTCTAAACCTGCGGCGATTTCGTCGTTATTGACCGGGCGGAAGCGGAGGGTGCGGATGGCTTTGCCTTCTTTGAGGAAGATGCCGCGTGGGATGAGATGATCGGCCTCGACGGACCAGCGGCGAATGCTTTGATCGTTGGAACCACTCAAGACTTCGGTGCCTTGGCCGTTGAATTGGACGGAATTGACAGGTTCGGTATGTCCCGAAGGAAACAGTTTCATCAACAGTAGAATCATGGTGAGGATGAATGCGCCGCCTGTGAGTTGCAACCAGAAGGGGATGACCGGGAGAATGCCCAGTTCCAACTGTTGGATGTCCTGTTGGATGGGCGATCGCCCTCAAGCAGTGTGAGGTGGGCCTCTAGGGCTTCCCTGCGGGACCAGCCGAGCCAGGGGAGTTTGCGCGTGACTTCCAGATCAAAATCCTGGATATGGTAGCCTTCAATGGTTTCGATCGGGCTGGGGGAAAGTTCGATATTTGGGGCTGGGGTTAAACCTTTGAGGGTTTCATCTTCGGGTTCTAGATCGATTTCAGTCTGCTTTTTCCAGGGCAAACTATAGCCTGTCCAGGGCCATTTCCATTGGTTCTTAACGGGATTATAAACCTTGATTTCCGTTTGGATCGGTTGGTTGCTGTGGTTTTCCACCGTTAGGGTGTAGCTGGCCGAGGCTACCGTGGGATTGAGCCATTTATAGGCTTGCTCCGGCAGTTGGGCTTCATGGGGTTCTGCGCTGAACAATACTTCACCGTCAGCTAGGATTTGAACGGCGGTTTCGAGCTGTTCGGGGGGGCGATTGGCCTGGGTCAGGACGATCGGAACGGGATAGAGCCCCGCATTGGGCGATCGCGTATCCCCCGGAATCCGACCCCGGAAATAGACCAGCTTAGGCATTTTCGGCTCTAATACGATCGTCTGGCGATTGTTTTCAAACCAATTGCTGTAGGGTTCCGGTAATTCTAAGCTGGCCGTTAGGGTTTGGCGATTGCGGTTGCTGGGCGATCACTGGTAACTGTCCAAACACAAACGGCGTTGTCTTTAACGGGTGATGGCGCAAACATTGGCCATTTCCCTGGAGTGGATTGCCCAGTTTTTCTCCAAGGGCCGCCAGTTGATTGGGAATCTGTTCCAGGGCCGTGGCAATTTCGGCTTCGATCGCCTGGAGTTCGCTTCGTAAGTCCTGTTGCTGGGTGAGGTCACAGGCTGGGTCGGCGATCGCCCGTCGCAATTCCTGGGAAATCGCCGTCAGTTCGGTGATGTTGAGCGACATCGGATCGACCTGGATGACCAAAACACCGCCTGCTTGAAGATGCTGACGCAAGGCTGTGGTGACGTCACTGGCGTTAATTTGCTTGAGCAGCGTGACTTGATCGATATGGAGCAGATGTTGGCGATCGAGTTTGGCGTTCTGAGAGATCCCAAGCAATGGAATTTCAGCTACTTCCGGGGCACCAGAAAGCTGAGTATGGAGTTGTGGCAGGGATTGAAGTAACTGTGCCCAACGGCTGGTGCGATCGGCGTTTTGCCCGTCTCCTAGTAAACCGACTTGGATGAGGCTTTGGGGTTTTGTTTGGGCGATCGCGCGATGGTTGAAATCCAGGCAATTTAACCCCGGTTTTGGCGTCATCAAGTCCTGGGGTAGGCTGATGGTGATCTCGCCGGAGGAGAGTAATACTCGGCAGAGTTCGACATCCAAAATCGGATCAAGAATCGTACGCTCTTGGATGCGGAACATTTCCTGGACGTAGTCCTGCTCGATCGCACTCATCTGCCGCAAATCATCGGGATCGCGGTAGTTGACCACCAGATAGATCGTCTGGGTTTCCCCTTGGCGCAGTTCTGATTGGAACTGGAAGGTAATGGGTTCTGCGACGATAATGGGGTTGCCTGCGCCATCGATGGCGATCCCCGGTTGAATCCGCACCCAGCGGCTGGTAGTGGAGGGCGAAACCTCAGCGCTGGAGCGATTGGAAACTTGGGTCGGATCGAGAATCGGATGAACGCCTAAACCGCAAACCACGCCGCCTTGGTTGAGGGATTGGTAGTGGAAATTCTGGCGCAAGCGGTGGTAGCGATGGCTGGATTGCCAGCGATCGGCATCGATGCTGAGGCCGTCGTAGATGCGGAGGCGTTTGAAAGGCAGGATGGGTGGGGGCGTTAGCATGGTTTTAAATTAGGCGGTGGCGTCGAAGCGGAGGTCGTAGGTGCAGAAGGCGGGTTTTTCCTGTTCGATGATGGTGCGAATCAGGTTTTCATCTAGGCTGTTGAGTTTGTCGCGGGGTGGGGTGAGTCTGACGCAGAAGTGGTAGGGGCGACCGTTGCCGAGGATTGTGCTGGGGCCGAGTTGGGATTGGCCGAGTTCGAAGGTGCGATTGAAGGATTCTTCGATGTGGATTTGGGAGTCTGGCAGTCCGGTATAGAGGTGGAGATAGAGTTGCAAACCCCGCTGGGTACCGCGCCAGCGATAGATTTCTAGGGCTCGCCGAATGAGTTGCCGCTGTTTTAACTCATCCCAGGGCACCTGTCCTGGCCAGCCTACCCAATAGGCCAAAAATGGCAGCATTTGGCTAGGGGCTGTGTTGGGATCGAGGTAAGCCCAGAGGGTTTGCAGGATATCAACGGCGGGTTCAAAGGACTGCTCAAATACTTTTAAAAACCGTCCAATAAAATCCACTTCGCGGTAGATTGCAGGTACAAAGTCGAGGTACAAACTGCGGGGACGCAGATGGACTAGGAATTCGACAGAGCCAACCAAGGGGGAATTTTCACCCTCGTCTAGATAGATTAAAATTTGGGCCGGATAATCAATTTGGAAGACGCTTTTCTCCGAGATCGCGCTCCGATTTTCAAATAGATTGGCTAGGGCGGGTTCCGTGAGATTGAAGCTGATTTGCTCGATCGCACTACTATCCGCGCTGAGTTCAAACGTCGCCATTTCAGCACGGTAGCGATCGCCCAGCCATTCCCGAGGAAAATCGCCCACGACTCTTGCCTTAAGGTTCAAACTGCGATCGTGCTGGTTGTTTTTAATTTGTAACAAAAGCTGGCTGCATTCCCCCGGTGTGACTCGCAGGCGATGGGGTTCTGGGCCGTCATTGGCTTTGCTGGCCTGCCAATCGCGCTGATTGTTGGTGCTGCCGGGGTAGCCCTCCGGCATTTGCATGGGGGTGAGGTTGATCTGGATCAGCTGGCTGGAGAAGGCGATCGTCATCGGTGGTCCTCCTCGCTAAATCGGATGATATGGCCCGATCGCAATTGCGCATCTTCCCAGGAGCAGAGTAATCCAAAACTCCCCGGATCGATCACGCCATCTTGACGATAACTGCGATCCCATTGGCCGTTGCTCAAGCTATAGGCATAGAGTTCCACAAACTTCAAATACCGTACGCCCGGCATCTGCTGCAACATCGCGGCCACATCCGCCCGATAGAGAAATTCCCCAAACCTCCAGCCCATGCCATTGCGCCCCCCAGTCAGGGGATTGAGAAATTCGTAGAGTCGTCCGAGGATTTTGCGACGGATATCGGCTTCGGCCTGGGTCGATCGATATTCCGGAGCCAAACTCAATTCAGTTTGGACAGATACACCAACGTAATTCGGGGTCTCAGCTTAAGGCGGGAAATACCCTCAGTGTAGGGACTTAAGCCAGTTGTGTTCGAGAAGACTTCCTAGACTTTCTAGGCAGGGGAAGTTCACCGACTTGAGTGAGAATCGATTCAAACAAA
>JAAUSA010000262.1 GCA_012031975.1 Alkalinema sp. RU_4_3
AGGTGGGGACTGGAGGGCTTGCTGGGCGCGTTGGAGGGCGGGTTGGAAGTAGGTGCGGTGCCATTGGGTGAGGTAGGTTTCCCAGGCGATCGATCCTTCGGCTATTCGATCGAGGTCCCCTTCCATTTGGCGTGATTCTGGGGCGATTAGGTCGGGAGGAGCTGGGCGAGGGCGCGATCGAGGTCCATACCCAGATTCGTGGGCTGGAGAAACTTGCCCTTGAGCAGTTCCACATAGGTGCGATCCTTGAGGGTTTTGATCGTGGGGGCGTAGGTGCTAGGACGACCAATGCCCTTGCGCTCCATGAGCTGGACCAGCTTGGGTTCGGTGTAGCGGGGGGGTGGCTGGGTTTGTTTTTGGTCGGCCTGGGCAGTGGTGAGGGTGAGGGGCTGCTGGGGTTTTAGGTTAGGGAGCTGGCTGTCGGCGCTGAGGTTGTTCCAGTAGCGGGTGTAGCCGGGGAACAGGAGGATTTGGCCCCGCGCTTCCCATTGGATCTCGCCGGATTGGGTGAGCACCAGCGTTTTGCGGAGCTGGGCCGGGGCGCATTGGGAGGCCAGGGTGCGGTTCCAGATCAGATTGTAAAGCTTGGCCTCGTCACCGCTGATGTTGAGGGAGTCGGGGATCGCCTGGATATTGGTGGGTCGGATCGCCTCATGGGCTTCCTGGGCCTGGGCGTTGGCTTTGAAGCTGGTGGCCTTGGTGGGGAGGTTGTCGGGGTCGTTGGCCTGGAGGTAATCCCGCACCGCCTGCCGGAAGCTTTCTGCCAGCATGACGGAGTCCGTTCGCATGTAGGTGATATGGCCGGATTCATACAGCGACTGGGCCACCTTCATGGTTTTGTCCGGACTGAACTTGAGCTTGGCTCCGGCCACCTGCTGGAGACTGGAGGTAATGAATGGCGGCGGCGGAGACTGCGTTGTGGTTTTGCCTTCGATCGAAACGACGCTATGGGGTTGGGTCTTGGCGATCGCCACCAATCGATCGGCCTCGGCTTGGGTGGAGACGCGATCGGACTCAGGAGCCGCTTTTTCGTCCCCACTGTCGGAGGGCTGATCGGCAGGTTTAGCCGTGGTTTTCGCTGCCGTTTTGGGCGCAGTCTTGGGCTGCCGATAGAAGGCCTTGAACCCTTCCTTATATTCCACCCAGACGCTCCAGTAATCCTGGGTGTTGAAGTTCAAGATCTCCTGTTCCCGCTGGCAAATCAGATGGAGGGCCGCACTCTGGACCCGGCCCATGGACTTGGCGCCGTTGTTGAGTTTCCAGACGACATGCTTGCTGCCCTTGTAGCCGACTAGTTTGTCCAGGCAGTCCCTGGCCCGACCCGCATCAATCAGGGCCTGATCGAGCCGTTTGGGTTTGGCTATGGCCGCCCGCACCGCCTGGGGGGTGATTTCGCTGTAGGTGACCCGGTAGGGGTTTTTCAATTGCAGGGCCTGCTGGAGGTGCCAGCCAATGGTTTCGCCCTCGCGATCGGGGTCTGTTGCAATATAAACCTGGCTCGCCTGCTTAACGGCCTGTTTGAGTTCCTGAATTACCTGTTTGCCCCGCGCCCCGCGTGCTTCGTAGCGACAGGGGATGCGATCGCCTTCGAGATCAAACCCCAGGGCATCTTCGCCATCACTGGCCAATTCTCGAATGTGACCCATGCTCGCCTTGACGATCCAGCCCTGGCCCAGGATTTGACTGAGCTTGCGGAGTTTGCCAGGGGATTCGATCAAGAGGAGGTTGGTCATGGGTCGATCGCGCTTGGGTATCTGGTTTCATGGTACATGCGATCGAGTTGTTTCGGGTAGTTGTCGCGATCGGCCTTTTTGTCAAGTCTTCGCATCAGTTGGATTCTCTTGATGGAATCAACACAAAGCTGATTATTGTGGGTCAATTCGGCCAAATGGAGGAGAGAACAGTGATATTTTGCGTATAGATTGATACTCAGTAATTGCCGTAGAGTTGGTTTACTTGAGCAACAATTTATACCGAGTCATCAGGCGTTTTCTCCATGGAATTTCTTAGCCGCAGTCTTACGAATGCTATTAATATTGCGACGCCCCAGGGATTTAGTCAGACGGGTTCGATCGCAACCAGCACCCAGACACCAGAACCGTTGACGCTCTATAGGTTTCAGCTCAATGGTCGGAGTAGCTTGAATGCTAGGCTCGATGGCCTAAGTGGAGATGTGAATATTGCGCTGATTCAGGATAAGGATCTCAACACGAAGATCGATGCTGGGGATGTGCTACAGCTCTCACAGAACCCTGGTGTAATTGGAGACTTCATTAGTCGGAGTAAGCTCGATCCGGGAACATATTATTTGGGTATTTCTCTGGGGGGGGGATCCTGGGGCTAACTATAGGCTGGCTGTAGAGAGTCAGCTTGATAGTACGGCGGATGTGCTTTGGCGGAAGGCGGATGGGGCGGTTGGGTTTTGGTCGTTGGAGGGGACAGAGTTTGGGAGTGAGGCGACGATTGCGCAGCCTGTGGGGACTCAGTATCGGATGGAGGCGATCGGCGATCTGAGTGGGGATGGGACGGAGGATATTCTGTGGCGGGATACGACGACGAATGATGTGGCGATTTGGTTGATGGAGTCGAAAACGTTCAAGACGGCGGAGTTTTTGAGTTTTAAGGTGGATCAGAGTTGGCAGGTGAATGGGATTGCGGATTTTGATGGGGATGGGAAGGGGGATGTGCTGTGGCGACATAAGGCGAGTCAGTCGTTTGCCATTTGGTATATGGATGGAATCGCGATGAGGAGTGCCAAGATATTCGGTGGCATTGATAATGCTTGGGATATTAAGGGGACTGGGGATTTTAATGGGGATGGGAAGACGGAAATTCTTTGGCGGAATACGACGGATAATCGGGTGTCGATGGGCAGTGTGACGCCGACGGGGCATACCTTTTCGGATATGAAGTATAACGGTGCGTGCGAATGTGCTGGTGGGTCCAGACTTCGAGGTGGAGCGATCGCAGATTTCGGTGGAGATGGTAAATCAGATATCCTTTGGCGGAATACGGCAGGAAACATCGCGGTCTGGGAGATGAATGGGTCTTTGATTGCCAATCCGAATATGGTGAAGGATCCGAAGACGGGTGCAGATATTGTGATTTCTAGGGATGTTTGGGGAATTGTGGGGGCGGGTACCTATTATGTGCAGGTAACTCCGGCGGGGGCGACGGATTACAATAGCTATCGCTTGAGTCTGGGGGTGGTGCCGTTGACGGCGACTTTGGGCTTTAGTGCGGCGACGGATTCGGGGGTGAGTGGGGATGGGATTACGAAGGATAGTCGGCCTATGGTGGAGGGGACTGGGCCTGTGGGGTCTGTGCTAAGGCTATATGGTCAGGCTGTGGGTGGCGCTGCTGGAACAGTCCAGCCGCAGGTGCTGCTGGGGTCTGTGACGGTGGGGAGTGGTGGGGATTGGAAAATTCAGTCGCCGGAATTGGCGGATGGGGATTATAAGTTGTCGGCGAAGATTGTGCTGGCGACGGGGAAGGAGCAGAAGATTGGCCAAGACTGGTCTGTGAAGATCGATACGGTGGATCCTAATTTGCAGATGCTGGATCTGATTGATGGGATCGCTTGGGGGAATGGCGAGAGCTTGAGGGGGGATTTGGTCGATCGCGATGATCTCAGTCGGGTGCAGTATTGGTTTGCGAATGCGCCGCTGTCGAAGACTGATCTGGCTGTCGTGGGCGGGAAAGTCAGTGGAAGCTTGACTTTGCCTGCGGGGATTGCGGCTTTTACGAATCAGACGGTGGTGTTTCGGAGCTGGGATCGGGCGGGGAATGAGCAGACGAATAGCTATGACTTTATGGTGTTTGAGGAGGGGAATGGGTTAGACAGTTCTGATACGTTTGGTCAGGCGGTGGCGGATGAGTTGACGCATGATTTGACGCATTTGGCCCGGTTTGTGAGGGATAATAGTCTGTACAGTGTGATGGGGGATTCTTTCCATGGTCTGTATAGGGATCTCCATGGGCGTCTGACGAATAACACAATTTCTCGGAAGCAGGCGACGGTGATGGGTCTAGAACTGGCACAGAAGCTGGCAAAGGATAAGCTACAAGTGAGTTGGAAGGCTTTTCAGGCTGAGGTCTGGGCTACGACTTACAAGGGCTTGAATTTGAGTGTGGCTTCGATCGCCGATCGCACGAACGTACAGACGGCGATGAATGGGCTGAGTGAGACTTACTATCGAATTTCGCAGAGTGGAGGTCGTGGCTATTTCGGTGAGCTGTTGAGCCACAGTTTGGTAAATAATGAAACTGAGATCGGTGAAAAGTTTGTGATGGACGAGTTTGGGCAGCTCTTTAAAACCCAGGAGGCTCCGACTAGTGCGATCGCCGCGATTAAGTTGAGTGATCGGCTGTTGCAGGCGTCACGGCGGGTGGTGGATTTGAATGTGAAGTGGCCAACGGGTGGTCCAGAGAATTTTCTTAATTGGTCTGGCATGACAAGTGGAGCCTTATTGGAATTAGGGTTTGAGATCGCGCGATCGAATCCGACGATAACAAGTGGCGAGAATCCGATGTCGGAGTGGATTGAGACGTTGATTGAGCTACCAGATGGGGTGGCAGCAGCGGATAAGGCTCTGAGGGAGAAGGGGTTGCGATCGGCGGCGGGAGGTCTCAGCGAGTGGTTTGAGGGTTTTGATCTGGGTCCACTCCTAACGGATTCCTCTTCGGCTGGATATAATGGGCGCAATCAAATGCCTGGTACTTTGCAGAAGGCGATCGACTATGCGGGAAGATTGGTGATGGCGGCTAGGGCGATCGATGATGGGAGTTTGGTGGGGGAGATGAAGCGATCGGACTTCCTGAGTCATCTGGTGAATTTAGGTGGGGCTTATGCAGGCATACAGAATGGTAAGTTTGAGAATGGGCTAGGAATCATTAAACCTAACACTTCGCTGTTTGATGATAAGATGAACTTCTTTGCTGATATTATATGGGAAGAGAAAGATCTAACTCGTGGTACACAGGAGTTTAGAGACTATTTTCAGTTATTTGATGCTGGGAAAAATACTCATCTCAATCGAGTTGCTGCATTCAAGTTACAAACTGACATATTAAGGCTGGCTGAGGAGCAGCCTTATACGTGGCAAGAACTTGTGGATCCATTTCTATTAGCTCCCATGTTTGTGCAAAATGGATCTGTCGAAGTTGTTAAAAGTCCAATCCAACGACCCACTACAATTGCGCAAAATCCTTTTGCGAGCTTGAAGAGGTATCTAAGCGATCCTACAGTATATTCAGGGATTCCTCCTTGGGAAAAGCGTGCTTCTGATGAGGAGATTAAAATTTATCAGAATGAAAATGCCACTCTAGGTGGCAAAATTGCTGGTTGGACGCTTTCAATAGATTCCCGAGATAGAATTGTTGGCGAGATGCAGCGGCGCTGGGCTGAAAGTATTATCCAAAGCAATAGTGAATTTATTAGGAAGGCTGGTGTTGATTATTTGATTACGCCAGAGGCAATAGCTGGTGTAATATGGTGGGAATCTGCGGAAAATCCTTATAAATGGATAAGAACAATAGCTTCAGGAAATCCACCACTTACAATTCCTGTCAACAGCCCATATGGTATTCTTGGTAAAATGAAAATAAGTGGAAAAGATGCAATTACAGAGAAAGTCGAAAACGAGGGCCGCGTTCCGTTTCGCAATCGTGGCTGGAAAGAACGAGCAAAGCTACTTGGTGATCCTAAAATTGCCATACAATATATAGCAGCTATCTTAGATCGAACAGCAGATTTGTACGAGGAAGAAGTGATGAAAGCTAGACAAAATATAGATCGAGTGCAAGGTTTAGCTGACAGAAAAACTTTCAATATCAGAGACCAAGCAGGTGTACTTGGTGCTCTATTTCAGGGAGGTGATGAAGAGGCTCGTGCTGTGAACTTCGAAGCGCGAAGAACTGAGGAAACTATGTTTCTCAACAGAATAAGTGGCTTGCTTGACCAAAGCTTAGATTCAAATGCGTCTGGTTCTAGCCTGGTTTGTGTAGTTCAACAGTTCCGTACTTTTGCCAAGATTGAAAATAAGCCTACACTAAAGAAAGCTCATAGCCTCAATCCTTACACATCAGGAGGTAGATATGCGTCCAGGTT
>JAAUSA010000263.1 GCA_012031975.1 Alkalinema sp. RU_4_3
CAGGTGAGTGAGGGTCTGCAAACTTTGACCGATCGCCTCTTGAGCGAAAACAATCAGCAACAGCCTTTGCCCTGTTTAATATAGGCAGTGGCTTATCCGGGAACCTCCATGCTCAAACTCGCGCTTTTTTGGCACCAGCGCTGACCCGCCTACCCTGGGACATCTGGCGATCGTCAATTATCTCAGTGCTAAGTACGATCGCGTGGCGGTCTGGGCCGCTGACAACCCGTTTAAGTCGGGCCAAACGCGCCTCCAGCATCGCAATCACATGTTGGGTCTCCTCGTCCAGGCCCTGCTCTGTAATAATGTCGGCGTCGAGGCGGACCTGAGCGAACTCCGTACGGTGCATAGTTTGGCCAAGGCGCGGGCACGCTGGCCTGATGTGGCCCTGACTTTGGTGATCGGCGCGGATTTGGTACCCCAGATGCCGAAATGGTTTGAAATCCAAGCGATTTTGGCGGAGGCGGACCTGCTGATCATGCCGCGATCGGGCTATGAGATTACCCCCCAGGATCTCGAAACCCTGAGCCAACTGGGAGCGAGATATACGATCGCCCCCTTCGTTCCCCCGGCCATTTCCTCCACCGACTATCGGCGTCAGGGTCGCCAACCTGGTCTGGCCGAGACGCCTTCGGTGACCAACTCGATCGCTGCCTATATCCATCAACATAATCTTTACCCATGTCCCGAACAGCCCGATCCAAAACCAACCCGAAAAGCGCGGACCTCGCGGACTTCCGAGTCGGGGTAGACAATGTGATTTTTTCGGTGGATACCGACCAGAATCGGCTGCTGGTCCTGTTGGTGATGCGGCAGGAGGAACCGTTTTTAGGACGTTGGAGTTTGCCAGGAACCTTGGTGCGGCAGGGGGAATCTCTGGAGCAGGCTGCCGATCGCGGTTTGCTCGAAAAGATTCGGGTGGAGAATCTCTATTTGGAGCAGCTCTACACCTTCGGGGGACCGGGGCGCGATCCGAGGGAGTCGGTGGATAGCTACGGGGTGCGTTATCTGTCGGTGAGCTATTTTGCCCTGGTTCGCTATGCCGATGCGGAACTGGTTGCCGATGGTGTGAGTGGGATTGCCTGGTATCCGTTGGCGCAGTTGCCGGAGTTGGCGTTCGATCACAATACAATTATTGAGTACGGTCAGCGTCGTCTACGTAACAAATTAGAGTATAGCCCCGTAGCCTTTGACGTGTTGCCGGAGTTGTTTACGCTAAATGACCTTTACCAACTTTATGCAACGGTGCTAGGCGATCAATTTTCGGATTATTCGAATTTTCGATCGCGCCTTCTAAAGTTGGGGTTTCTTTCTGACACAGGCGTAAAAGCCTCCCGTGGTGCAGGACGTCCAGCAAGTTTGTACCGTTTTGATTCTGAAGCATTCGCGCCGTTTAAAGATAAACCCTTGGTATTTATTTAATTCGAGAACCCATCATGAAAATTGCCATCGCTCAACTCAATCCTACGATCGGCGATCTAGACCAAAACGCCGCCCAAATCCTCGCCGCCGCCAAGGAAGCCAAACAGCAGGGCGCAAGATTGTTATTAACGCCCGAACTATCCCTCTGCGGCTATCCGCCTCGGGATTTGTTGCTAAACCCCAGTTTTATCCAGAAGTTAGACGACGTGTTAACCCAACTAGCGATCGAATGGCCAGAGGGCTTGGCAGGACTCATCGGCACTGTGAGAAACAACCCCGATGCCAACCAAGTCGGCGATAAATCGCTGTACAACACCGCCGCCCTGATCGAGCAAAACCAAATCCAGCAGTCCTTTAACAAACGCCTCCTGCCCACCTACGACGTCTTTGACGAAGATCGCTACTTCGCCCCCGGCAACCTCCCCAACCGCTTCCACCTCGACGGCGAACATATCGGCGTCACCATCTGCGAAGACATCTGGAACGACGAAGCCTTCTGGGGTCGCCGCAGCTACTCGGTCAACCCGATCGCCGATCTTGCCAACCTAAACGTAGACTGGATCGCTAACCTTTCCGCCTCCCCCTACTGCATCGGGAAGCAAACCACGCGAGAAAAGATGCTCCAATCGGCAGCAAAGCGCTACGGCAAGGCGATCATCTACGTCAACCAAGTCGGCGGCAATGACGACCTAATCTTCGACGGCGGCTCCTTGTTGGTAAACCCCCAAGGAGAAGTGGCGGCGCGATCGCCCCAGTTTGCCACCCACCTCACCGTCGTTGATACCGCAGTTTCAAGCCCCACCCCCCAAGTTGAAACCACCGAGTCTGCTGAGGTTTGGCAAGCGCTAGTGCTGGGAGTACGGGACTACGCCCGTAAATGTGGGTTTCGGCAGGTGCTGCTGGGGCTGAGTGGTGGGATCGATTCGGCCTTGGTAGCCACGATCGCCGCCGCTGCCCTAGGCCCTGAAAACGTCCTCGGCGTCCTGATGCCTTCCCCCTACAGCTCCGACCACTCGATCAGTGATGCCGTCGCCCTAGCGGACAACCTGGGGATCAAAACCCATACTGTACCGATCGCCCCAATGATGGGCAGCTTCGATGAGAGTTTGGCCCCATTGTTTGCGGACCAGGAATTTGGGATCGCCGAGGAAAACCTCCAGTCGCGGATTCGGGGGAGCTTGCTGATGGCGATCGCCAACAAATTCGGCCACCTGCTGCTCACCACAGGCAACAAATCCGAGATGGCCGTGGGCTACTGCACCCTCTACGGCGACATGAACGGCGGCCTGGGCGTGATCGCCGACCTCCCCAAAACCAAAGTCTTCGCCCTCTGCCGCTGGCTGAACGAGCAAACCGCCATCCCAAACCTCACAACAACCCACCCAATCCCCGACAACGTGATCACAAAACCCCCCAGCGCCGAACTCAAACCCGGCCAGGTGGACCAGGATTCCCTGCCGGACTATGCGATCCTCGACGACATCCTCCACCGTCGGGTAGAGCTGCACCAGTCCTCGGAGGCGATCATCGCCGCCGGCCACGACGAAACCACGGTCCACCGCATCACCCGCCTCGTCAAAATCGCCGAGTTCAAACGGCGACAGGCGGCTCCGGGATTGAAGATCACCGATCGGGCCTTTGGGACGGGCTGGCGGATGCCGATCGCCCAACGCTGGCCGGGGTAGGGGATCCTCCTGTATATTGATGTTCAAAGATCGGCATCCCGGTCTAAACTGCTAGCGTAAATGTGAGAGGAGCTGAGAATCATGCGTTGGTTTGCTAAAACCCTGACCGGATTTATCATCGCCATGCTGATCTTGGGCGTCGGTGCGCTGATGGGCGGCAAATATATCTATGCACAGTTGACCAGTCCCCCACCCAAACCCTTCTTCCCCAACGACAATCCCAACTACGTCAAGCAGTCTAAGAAGAAGACGCCGAAGCTGGCTGACGTGAAGAAGGACGAGAAGGAAGCGAAGACTGAAGAAAAGAAGACCGAAGAGAAGAAACCTTTGCCACCAGGAGCCTATGATGCCCGCGTGGTCCAGCCCCAGGGTCTGATTCTGCGCGAAAGCCCGGAGGGGGGCTCCAGCGGTGCGGGCGGCGTGGAGTACAACGAATCGATCACCGTACTCGAAACCAGCTCCGACGGGGCCTGGAGCAAACTCCGCACCAGTAACAATCGCGAGGGTTGGGTCAAGTCCGGCAACTTGGAGAAATCCGGTGCTGCCGCTGAAAAGCCTGCGGAACCCAAGCCAGCCGAGGAGAAGCCAGCGGAACAGCCGCGATAGAGAGGCTGGGGTTTTGGTATTTTGCTAGCGAGTTCGGGGGCCATCGGTCTCTATCTAAAGGTAGATTTTTTGCTTGGGGCTGTAGGTCTTGGGAGGGATCCGCTAGAATACGCGCAGAAACTCTAATGACTTTTAAGAAACTGCCATGACTTCTACCCATGCCCCCAGTCGTGTCCTAGGTTCGACTAGTTTGCCCCATTGGTTGCGCCAGTTGAGCTGGTGCCGTCTTTCGAGCCAGGCGATGGTGCGGATTGTGAGTCTGGCGTTGAGCTTACTGATCTTGAGTGCGGCTTCTTCGGCGGTGGCGAGTTTGCGGCGGGGTAGTCAAGGGGAGGAGGTGCGCAATCTCCAGAACCAGTTAACGTCCATGGGTTGCTTCCAGGGTACGATCACTGACCTATTTGGATCGCAGACTGAAGCTGCGGTGATCGCCTGTCAGAAGCGATTAAATCTGGAGCCGGATGGCATTGTTGGACCGAAGACCATGGCGGCGCTCTATGGCGAGATGATGCCAGCGACGACCACCCCAGCGACGACCACCAATGTGGCGGTCCGGGAGAGCGATTTGACCGTTGGCAGTCAGGGCCAAGAGGTGGTGGCCTTGCAGCAGCGTCTGTCGGAATTGGGTTTTTATCAGAGTGCGATCGATGGGGATTTTGGTCCCCGGACGAAGGCCGCGTTGGTTGAGTTTCAGCGGTTGAATGGGTTGGAGCAGACGGGGGTGTATCGGGCGGGCGATCGCGCTATGATTGCCGCCCAGCCTTTGCCGATGCCTGTGGTTTCGACGGTGGCGCAGTTGAATGTGGGGGATAGTGGGAGTGAGGTGGAGCGCTTGCAGGAGGCGCTGGGGCAGCGGGGCGTGTTTACCGCGCGGGTGACGGGGTTTTATGGGCCGTTGACGCGGAATGCGGTGGCGAGTTTTCAGTCGAGTCAGCGGCTGCCTGTGACGGGGCAGGCGGATGGGGCGACGCTCTCGGCTTTAGGGATGGGTAATGTGGCTCAGGTGCCTGCGAGTCCAGCGAAGGTATCGTCGGTTTCGACGGGGGTATGGGGCGATCGGGCGTTTCCCAATGCCCCTGTGACGGCTAATAATGGGACTCGGTTTGACAATGTGGATTGGAGCCAGTATGGGATTCCGAATCCGGGTCAGGCGCAGGGGCAGTATGTGGTGATTGTGCCGAAGCAGAATGGGTTGACGCTGGGGCAGGTGCGGCAGGTGTACAGCGGGGCCTTTGAGGGTAAGTCGAGTCTGGGGAGCTATTACCAGGTGGGGGCCTTTACTCAGGCGGGGGATGCAGATCGTCAGTCGAAGCTGTTGCAGGCGAGGGGGTTGGATGCTCGGGTGGCTTACCGTTAGGCGGTTGTGAGCTAATCGGCTATAATCGGGCACAATTGGCTATAGTCGGTTCACTTATTGGACAAAGGTGAGCCGAGTGGCCGATATGGAGATCAATATCAGTCAGGAAGTCCTGATGCTGATTGCCGAGATTGATGAGTTCAAGGGCAAGTGGCGGGCATTGAATACGCTATTATTGTTCTCGACCAGGGCTTTGAGGCGGTGGAGTTGGGTTTCGGCGATCGCGACGCCACCATACTGTTCGAGATAGGGCATTTCTTCGTTGAAGTTTTTGTCGTTGTAGACTTGGATGTAGACGCGATCGAGTTGCCATTGTGCCCAGTCGGCGGCGAAGTAGCGTCTGCCCCAGTAGGGGTTGTGGTGGCAGAGATCAAAACTAACGGCGGGGTTCGCTTTTTTGATGTCGGCACGCATTTGGAGGACGAATTGGGTGAGGTGCTGGGTGCGATCGGTTTGGCCAGGGAGATCGGCATGGTAGCCAAGGTAGTCGTCCCATTGGACAGCGTTAATTTTGGGATATTTGCGGACAAACTCTGAGGAGATTTGACGGAAGAGGTTGGCGACTTCGGGGATTTCGACATCAAGGACGTAATGTTCGACGGCGGGGTAGGTTTTGTCGATACCAGGGACCAGCCATTTACGGGATTTGGCAAGTTCGAGAATGGGGCTATCTTTGTCGATTTTGATGCCTTTTTCAAAGTAGGCATGGATTTGCATGTTTTGCTTTTGGGCTTCGTCGATCATCCAGTCGAGCCATTGGTCTTGGAATTGGTTGGGACAGCTTTTGAAGCCGAGGGTTTGCTGCAATATTATGCTGTTGTACATGGTGCAGCCGTTGCCCCAGACGCCTTGGATAATCGTGTTGATGCCCTGCTGCTTATAGTAGCGGACACGATTGCGGATGGTTTCTTCGCTGGCGTTGTTGGTGATTTGGTAGCGGCTGAGGTAGATGCCTCGGATATTTTTCTTTTCCCAGGCGGGGGTTTTGGTGGGGATGGTGGGTTT
>JAAUSA010000051.1 GCA_012031975.1 Alkalinema sp. RU_4_3
CCCCCCAATACTGGGGGACTTTTGAGTTGGGTCTGTCATGGGAGTTGTTGGGTCGAATCGCTTTTTTCTCCAAGCCCGAGCCACCCCCCACCCCCCCAATACTGGGGGACTTCCGAGCCAAGTCCGTTTCAAAGTCCCCCAAACTTGGGGGATTTAGGGGGCCAGCCACGTCAGGTCTGACTTCGGTCTTCACCTCCGCCTTCGCTTCCGCGCCCAACGCAAACAGGAGCGTCGTAACGGCCAGAATATGCAAACCCAACCGGGGTTTATCGACTGAACTTATTTGCAATTGCATGGCTTCTCCTCCTTAGCTGCGGGCGTGACCGCAAAATTCATCCGGACTAAGCCACCGGGGGCGAGATTAACAAGACGCGACTGACTATTGCGCTCCCGCACCAAATTGTTCGGCGCAAGAGTAAAGCCCGGAACCGAAAGGGCATCCAATACCCCGGTCCGCTGGCCCGACAGCACATTCATCACGGAATACAAACCATCTTTGTCAGTGGTAATCCGATTGCCATCGTCCAAAATCACCACGGCATTCGGCACACCGGGTTCCCCAGGTTGCTGTTCGCCATCGAAGTTTTTGTCCACGAACACGCGGCCAATAATGGTGCCGCAGTCAGATAGGAGACCCGATCGCACCCGCATCTTATGCAGGGCCGGACCATCTTGAATCCGCCGCAGGTTATCGACCCGCTGACCGAAGACGCTGGCGATGTTTTGACCCGTGCCGCGAATCGCATCCGGTGTCAGTTGGGCCGCATAGGCCAGATTCAGCACTTGGTTTTGACCCGATAAAGCGCTGGGCAGAATGCCCGTCACATCAAAGGTGATATTTTGACCATCGCGTCGAGCCGTTACTGCCGCCGGAGCGCCCGAAATTTCAGCCCTTGTGGAATTCTCCACATACTTGAAGCCCTTCGGCAGCAGGTCACTGAGCGAGAGGTTTGTCACCGCCGCACTAGAGAGGTTTCGCACCGACAGGCGGTAAACCACGGTGTCACCGGGTTCGGCGCTGGCGCGATCGGCGGATTTATTAATCTTGACATCCTGGGCATCGCAGGTGCCGATTCCAAAGGTTAGAACCGCGAGTGATAATCCGGTTTGTTCCGCATTATTGACGCGAATCGTTCCGGACAATGCCTGCTCCCCGGTTGTCAGGTTCAAGGCGCGACCGTCCACAGCCGTTGCATCGTAGGAAATCACATTGCCCACGCGGCTGACGATCGTAATCCGAATCCGACGCTGGGCATAGGGACTCCCCTTCGGCGGATTCACCACGATCATGAAATTCTTGCCGACAGTCAGCTGCCCCTTGCCTTCATCAAAAAGGAAACTGTAGCGACCGTCGTTTTGGACCGAGTAGGGGTTGGCATTTTGGCCGTTGGGCAGATTGCCTCTGGGGATGCCGTTATTGGGAATATCGGGGAATTCCGTCGGCGTCAAGGGCAACAGAGCCCCCAATTGCAGACCCGTGGCATCGGTGTCATACATACCAACCGTGAAACCGCGATAGTCAGCCAGCAGTTCGCCATTACAGCCTGTAATCAGACCAAAGGGATCGATCAAGGGCTGCACAATTTGATTCGTACGGGCATCAACTTTTACGCCGCTGGCGCTATAGCTAAAAGAAGCCGTGTTGCTGAGATCGGTGGGTTTATCAGCGGGGGCAGTCTGCGTCAAACCTGGCATTGGCAAGCCCATCAGGGTCAGGCCCGTCGCCAAAGTCATGGATGCAGAGCGCCGCCATCCCAAGGAATTTGGATGAGAGAATCGCATGGATTTTGGGGTGAAGATTACTTAACCTGGACGTTGTACTGAGCCATGATGGCCTGATTAGGCGCTAGAGCATCCTTCAACTGAATGCGCAGGTGCGTATAGGAAGCGATCGGTGCGGGTTGCGGCTGACCCTTGACCTGAACCATGGGTGTTGCCGTAAAGGTTTTGCCGTTGTCAATGCTGTAGGTGACGGAATTGGCACCGCTAGCCACCACAGTGTTCGGAATCAAAACCGTCTTGGCCGCAATCGGCTGGACCAACGCAACATTTCTCGCGGCGCCCTTGCCGTTGTTTTTTCCAGACAGGGTGTAGCGCACTACATCGCCCGTCATCACATTGGCCTGCTTACTATCAAGCGCTTGCCAGGTGATTTTGTCAGCGGTTTTGAGTTGGCGATCGGCGCTGAGGATGAGTTTTACCTCAGGACGCAGGACTGCTTGGGCGACTTCGGCGGTTTTGGCGATCGCGCTGGCGATCAGGGGCGATCCATTAAGGGGACTAGGGATAAGCCCGTGAGTAGAATGAGACCGTATCGTTTTTTCATGACGTTTTACAGGTAAGGAATCAAACGGGAGACTAAGACCCAATCAAACTGTCCTTGCAATGGCTGGCCCCCTAAATCCCCCAATGCTGGGGGACTTTGAAACAGGCTTGGCTCGGAAGTCCCCCAGTATTGGGGGGTTGGGGGGCGGCTCGGCAACGGATGTTAAACAAACCTAGGGCTGTCGAATCTTGCGACGGAAGGTCAAGGTGCCTGTTTCGCCGGGATTCAGGGTCGGAACCTTGAGCTGGTAAGCCTGGATATCGCCGTTGGCCGTGGTGACTGTGATATCGCCAAAACTACTAGTGGCAGTACCTTTAGCCGCCGTCGGATAGGCCGGATCGAGCGTGGTGCTAAACCAGTTATTCGGAGCCAATGCGCCATCGTCAATAATCACAAAGTCCGTCGCGGGCAAGACCACACTGTTCGTACCGCCACCTGCCGAGACATTGGTATAGGTGAGGCGATATTCCACAAAGCGATTCGGTTCTGCCGCCTGGGCCAGCTTTACCGTATCGGTGGTAAACGATACGAGTTCCTTGACGCCATCGTCTTCGATCACCCTGGCTTCCTTAACCACGCGAATCATCCCGGTGTAGATTCGATCGATCGTCGTATTAGAAGGATCGCCCGCGTCAAAGCCGGGTGTGCCCTGGTCCACATAGGCCAGCAGCGGCACGGGATATTCCTTCACCTGTTCAGCGTTGGGCAGATCTACAGTGACCGTATAGCTTGCCACGGCATTTGGACCTGTCGCCAACACGATCGGCTGACTGTCCGTAGTTCCATTACCGCTAACAAACACAAAACCGCTGGCAGCTGTGTAGTTGTACGTTGCTGTTTGACCATTTGATGGATTGGTAATCGTCACCTTTGTCCCATCGGGTAAGGCATCCTTCAGGTCAGGGGCCTGGGGAATGACTGAAATATCCTGGGCGATCGCACTAGAGTTCCGCACCGTATTGGTAAACACCACGGGCGGGGTTTGTGCATCATCTAGTTTTTGCGTTGCGGGGATAGCAGCGGGCGGTGCGAGGATGACGTTGGTAAAATCATCTTCTGTATTCTTCTGACCGACTGCACCAGGCTGATCCTTAGGACCATTGGCGGGTGCGACAGCGATCGTCTGGGCAACAACTTCACCACCTGCGGCTTTGCTGCCAGCGGTGCTACCTGTATTCACACCTTGGTTTGTGTCAGCGGCATCGGGAGAGGTTCCTCGGCCCGGATCGACGCCATCTAGGGCCAAATCCCCAGGACGGGCCATGATGCCACCGAGATCCTCTGCAATCCCGCCGGATTTTGGATCGGGGTTGGCGGCTCCGAGGCCGTTGTTGGGGTCTTGGTCACCGGATTCGTCGTAGACGATTTGGGTGGTGGTGCCGGGGACCGTCGGGCCGATCGTTGATTGACCAAAGATTTGGGCCAGGTTAACAATCCGTCCGCCATTGAAGTCGGGTTTGGGTTCGACCACGAAGCTAAATCCTGGGGCGATCGTGCCCGTCGGAATGCAGTTGTCGCGCAGGAACCCAATCCGAGTCACCTGGTCATTGGCCGGACGGGTGGCGGTCCACTGGGCCTCATTGGCTGGAATGGTCAGGGAAGTCGTCGTATAGACCGTGTTCCAAACCCCTTCGGTGGAGGCGATCGGTGTGACGTTACTCAACACCGTGCCCGCTGGAATCGCATCGGAGACGAGGACGCGATCGACCGCCGTTCCTTCTAATTTAATAGAGGTGGGACAGAGCGGCGTGGGCACCACATCCAGAATCCCTACCGGAGCCGTGCGATCGACCTTGGCGCTGAGATTGTAGGTAATGCGATCATCGCTTAGGATGCCAGGGGTATTGCCACTGTTGTAGTCCCGCGCCAGCAAAATGGTATTAAAGGCTTGCAATCTTGCGCCCACCACGATTTGTACCCCATCCATGGCTTCTCGCTGGCCATTGACGGGATTGCCAGGGGCTTCTCCGGTGGCGCCACCGTCGGGAATATTGACGGTGTAAACACTGCCGGGGTCGTTGGCATAGAGAATATTTTGCTGGTTAGCCGTGGCCCCTGTGTTCCCGAGGGAAACTAGTAGGCTGTCGTTCTTTAGCGCTGTGTCCTTAACGGTCAACGGCACACGGACTTTGATGGTCTGGCCAGGATCCAGAGCCCCAGCGTTGGGTAAACCTAGGGTTGCGCTTCCAGAACTGTCACCATTGGTCGGTACATTAATAGGTGTGGGAAGTGCCGCACCGTTAAACTCAAGGATCTGCAAGGTGCCTTGAGTAAAGGATGCACTGCCAGTCTTGCCCGGCGGATCGCTCAAGGCCGCCTGACCTGGAATGAACACTTGAGTAGGATCGTTCCCCACGTTGGTAATCACGAAGTCTACGGTGAGACTGTCCTTGGGATCAGGGTTGGCTTTCGTCGGAGCATCGGCCTGAACCGTCAGACCTGCGACTTCCGAGACCACGAGCACAACTTCATTAGAGGTTGCGGTCAGCTCTTTTCCAGCATCATCCTGGAAGGTACCTGTAAATGTATTCCGAATTTGATCGCCAATTTGAGCATTCTGAGCCATTAGGGGGAGAGCGATCAAGGCTGTCACTCCCACAGCAGGCAACAAGGCAGCTAAAAGTTGGCGATATGACCAAGGGTTTCTGGGTGTCATAACGCTGAGTGGTTTTACATGAAACGGGGGCACTTAGGATACAGCACAGAGTCGATCGCCTAGGATTTTCCCAATGCAATCTAGTGGATTAACAAGAGAACACTCGTCAATCCTGTGTTGTAAATGTTAAAACCAAGTTTTAACCACTAAGCTAGCAGGAAGTTAGCAAATCAACTCATTTAAAGTTGAGATCACTTAATAAAGAGGTTGATTTTGGTAGCCCATATTTTATTTCTTGCTTAAATAGCAAAAAGGAAAACATTGTGAACAATGCCTATGACCATAGCTCAGACAAAATAGTAACAGTTAAGTCACGATTTTATGTCGGAAAGAACCTATGGACATAAATTGAAGTATCCCAAATTCATCGAAGCAAATCCCTGTGAAATTACTTATAGCCCAGACTCCTTGCGTTAAAACTCCAGTATATGTACTTAAATTCATAAATAAAATTGACAGTGCTTTTACGCTTTTTGCCTAAATGTCCTAGGCATTCCTAATGAATTTGTCCTAATCTAAGCAAAATAGTGTCTGTAGTTTCCTAGATTGCATTTTGTTGCTTAAGTTGTTTGTTTTATTATTTTTGTGAGGGTTTTCCATAACTTTTGGCAGGGGGAAGAGATGACTATCAGAAGTGGTCAGGAGGAAGATCGATCGCCTCAAGTAAATCTGACCCTATTGATGCACAGCCATGGCACATCGGTTTTATACGATTGCATGCTGGAACCTTTGGACCGAATGGATTGGATAATACGTTCGGTCTGAAGGTGAAGTTTCAATCGATTCCGGTGGATTTGAAACCCAATCGATCGCCCAAGGAAGGCTATCAGTTTTTTGGAGTGGGGGAGATCGATCGTCAATAAGGCTATATTCTGGGGGACTTCCAAGCCAAGACTTCAAAGGCCCCCCATTTTGGGGGATTTAGGGGGCCAAGCATTGTCGCAACAATTGGTTGATTTGGGATTAAGCCTCCAGATTTTGCTGATTCATCTTACGATAGCGTCGTTTGACCCGTCGTAGAATATGGAGCCATTGCCTAGCCGGAGCATCGTAGAAATTGAAAATATCACCAAAGGCCACATTTCCATTTTGATGGTGCAACCAATGCCGTTCCGGCGTCGTCAATTGGCAGGCGTCAAACACCGTTTGCAACCATTGCGGCGTCACCCTATCCAAGGCCGTCGTATGTCGCCAAACCACATGGCACTCGCCCAGAATCATGCCCACAATTGTCCCCACTGGCGAAAGTTGCCACAGCCAAGGAATGAAAATAAAATAAGGCAAAGCCCCCAAAAAACCATCCAACAAAACCAAAGGATTCCGCGTCAAAACCGCATAATGCAAAAAACTACGGTTTTTACTGTGATGGACCAAGCAGTGAAACTTCCCAAACACATGCTCCGGCACATGATACAAAAACGTCGAAATAAAATCACCAAGCAGCAGCAACAGGAAACAGGCGGCTATTCCATCTGCAATATTGAGTAGAATCAGCAAGATATTCTTCTCCTAGATTTTGGCAGGAGCTTAACAGGCGAAAATTAACGATTCTTAAAAATTAGGTGGAGATCAGGTTATTTAATCATTAAGAATTCCTACGGGCTCCGATCCTCGCCCACCATGGACTCCCAAAGCATATTGAAACGTTAACCTGCCGTTAACGCCATCCATAGAGTAGATCTGATAATGTCCTATTATTCCCTTGTTGGAACATTTCTCTCCTGAAGTCAACGTCCCTATACTAGTCACATCAATATGGCAACTTTGGGTCAACCGTGGCAGTGGCCTGGAATGATGGTTGTTCCCGCTTGTTTTTGTGGGATAAGCCATAGCCTCGAATCAACCGGGTCAGATTTGCAGCAAAAGTTTCAGGTTGTTAAGACAACCTTAGCACTACTGATTGTTTTGTTTTTTGCGCAGTGGGCGATCGGCCATTGGAGCGGCAGTCTGGCCCTGCAAGCCGATGCCAGCCATCTGTTTTCGGATGTTTTGGCCCTGGGGATCACATTGCTTGCGATCGCCCTTGCTCGGCGTCCAGCGGGCGATCGCGCCACCTTTGGCCATCAGCGAGTGGAAATCCTAGCGGCCCTATTTAATGGGTTGAGTCTCCTGGGGATTTCTGGCTGGATTCTGTACGTCAGCCTAATGCGCTGGCAGGCACCCCAGGATGTATTGAGTCTACCCATGCTGATGGGATCGCTACTAGGGCTAGCCATTAATGGGTTTAACCTCTGGGCCTTGAGCCAGGGCGGTAAAGATTTAAATATTAGGGCAGCCTTTCTCCATACAGCCTCTGATTTCGTCGGCTCGATCGGTGCCATGATCGCCGGGATCAGCATCCACCTCTGGCATTGCCTCTGGATCGATACTTGTATTGGGTTTATGGTCGCGGGGATCACCCTAATGAGCGCTGTTCCCCTACTCCAGGAAAGCCTAGAAGTCATGCTGGAATATGCACCCAAATCCCTTGATCTGAAAGCCGTGCGAGATTGCCTGACCGACGAACCCAGCATCGTACAGGTCGAAACCCTCAGGGTCTGGTCCCTGACGCGGGAAAACATCGTTGTTTGTCTCCATTTAAAAGTGAGTGACAGTCTGAATGATGGCGATCGCGATCGGCTACTCAAACGCCTCCAGGCTCGTTTACGAACCAACTTCCAGATTCAAGAAGCGATCATTCAGATTTCCAGTTCGTCCCTACACCCCTCGGCTCTGATTCATCCCTTGCTACAGCCCAACCTACTCGAACAAGTCAGGAACCAATCATGCGACCTCTAATCCTCGGCACTGCGCTGCTATTAAGCACCATCACCTCGGCCCAAGCAGCAACCAAGCAATTTACCCAGCATATCGACAGTAGCAGCTCCTTTGAAAACCTGATTCAGCAGGCCGAAGCGATCGCCCAAAGCACCGCAAGCGCAGCCTTCAGCGATCCCAACACCACAGAAATCACCATCAATATCACTGGCGAACAATCCGGCCAGATCGCCCCCATTCTTCTCCTCAACGTTTCAAGGGCAGAATGGCAGGGCCAACAAACTATTCAACGCTGGGCCAAGTATCCAGGAGGTGCCAAACAGTTACTCGGGTTCAATCGATCGAATTCAAACCGTACAGTGACACCCTTCGTCACAGCTTCAAACCCGATTCGCGATGGATTAAATGAGCGAGAAGCTAACTTCTTCAAATGAAATTAGCCCTTTTCCCTGGTGCAGCTATGTCGATAAACATCTCACTTTTGAGGCACTTACAATGTTGCAATCTTTTCAGTCTTCAGCCTTTTTACAATCCCTGAAGATGCGCTATGTCATCTTGTTTGCGATCGGTCTGCTCCTTGCATTTGTGTTGCCCTTGATAGCGCTGTCCATGGGCAATGCTGAAGCATCCTACTCCATGCCGCTTCAGCAAATGAACCAGAGCATTGATCCCACAAATATGTCCGTCTCCTTGACCCACCAAGAACCCAATTTCTATCAGTAAACAGTTCCTGTTCTCCATAACCACCATGGCTTACTCTCTTTCAAAAATCCGCAGACGCCTCCTGTCAGCGGCAATGGGTATTCTCTATACCTCTGTTTTCTTGCTTTCACCCCTAGTCACCCCCCCCGCCAATGCCGCAGGCAACGGGGTCAATGTCATCCTGATGATCGGCGACGGCATGGGTTGGGAAGCAGCCCGTGCGGCGGCGATCGCTAACGGTGCCCCCCTCTACAAAGATGGGAAAGGCACAGGCCTCAACATGCAGAAGCTGAGCGGCTACACCTACGCCACCACCTACGGGACCAGCGTTGCAGGTGCCACAGGCAACTCAGCCTTGACCACGACAAACCCAATCACGGGTGCAAGCCCCCTACGCACGGGCTTTGTGTTTGACCCCAAACTCAACCCCGGTTCCGCAGCCCGCAATCCCGCAGGTACCGCCGCAGTCGCCTGCCAAAATGGCGCAGGCACCAGCGGTAACGGTGGCAATATCGTGGGCTATGAGCCTGCAAAGGGCGGTCCCAATCCCTGGACACCAATCTCACCGGAACTGTCTAGCGATCGCGAATACATCAAATGTAGCTATCCCGACTCGGCCAACACCGCTTCCACGCTCTACACAGGTGTCAAAAGCTACAACAACGCCATGTCCGTGGACCTCTATGAAAAGGCCGCCCCCGAAACCATTCTGCAAACCGCCAATCGCCTAGGCAAGTCCACCGGGGTCGTCACCTCTGTGCCGATCACCCATGCGACACCGGGTGCGGCGGTGGCCACGGTGAATCGTCGGAACAAGTACGATAATGATTTCCCGGCCCTAGACAACATCCTCCAGCAGGCGATTCGCAAGGAAACCACCAACACCTACGATCGCAAGGGCATCAAACCCTTTCTACCCACCGTCATGATTGGCGGCGGCCATCCCCTGGATTTCCAAAACGCTACGAACCAAACCACCACTCAGCCTTCCGGGGATGCAGCCTATACCTACATCAAGCCTTCGACCTATGCCGCGTTGAAGTACAACCCGAATAACAATCCCTACGGTTATACCTTCCTCGAACGCGATGGAAATGTCACCTACACCAATGATTTGAGCAAAATCAAAGATGGTGGCGACGAACTTCTCGCGACTTCCTTGAAACTGGACCCGAATAAGGGCGATCGCCTCCTCGGTCTGTATGGCGCACGCGGTCAAAACGGAAATATTCCCTTCCTGACAGCCAACCGTGACTATAGCAACACGGGCTTAGATGCTTTCTCGGTCTACAGTACGGCTGCCGCAGGTAGCAGTGCCACCAGCAACGGCCCCCAAGTGCCAAAACCCGATGCAATTCGTCCATTGGCCAATGGGATCGATAACGGTCGCGGTGAAACGCCCGCACAGTTCATTGCTAAGGAAGTCAAGGCGAACCCCACACTTTCGGAAATGACCCAAGCCGCACTGAATGTGCTCGGTAAGGACAAAGACGGTTTCTGGCTGATGGTGGAAGGCGGAGACATCGACTGGTCGCTCCATGACGACAACATGGATAACTTGATCGGCACCATGTACTCCTTCGATGACGCTGTGAAAACAGTAATTGATTGGGTAGGTCAAAACGGTGGCTGGAAAAAGAATGCTCTAATTGTCACAGCGGATCACGATCACTATCTCACCTTGGGCGATAAGTTCCCCGACTTGCTCAAAGCCAACGGTGCAGAGGCCCTCACCTATGCCAAGCACAATCCAGCAGAAGCAGGCCATTTCTTCGGTTCTGAACCCGCTGTGAAGTACGGCTGGGGTACCCATACCAACCGGATGGTCCCGGTTTACTACCAAGGTGAAGCACTGAATCTGGTCCAGTTTATCGGTAAACCCGTGGATTATGTGGATGCTCCCACAGATGGTGCGAAGAAAACCTACCAAATTCCAGGGGTACCAAATGCGATCGACCAACAGCACATCTACAAGGCAATGATGGCTGCGATCGGCGCATAATTCACTAAGCATGCTGCTGTTTCAACTTTTGAGACAGCAGCACGATCGCGCTCTACACCAAATCCAACACATTATCATCATGCTCCCAAAACTCCTGCGCTACTCAATCCTCGCCTTAGCCCTACCGCTCCTAACCGCAAACATCGCCTCAGCCACCGATCGCGACCATAACCAAACCTACGCGATCGGCCTCTGGGGCGACATGCCCTACTCGGACGTCCAGGCCCAGACAGGCGTCCCCAATCTGATCGCCGACATGAACTCACAGGACCTCGCCTTCACCGTATTCGACGGCGACTGGAAAGCTGGTAATTCGATCGCAGGTTCTGTCACCCCCACCAGTTGCAGTGACGCCCTCTATTTCCAATCCCGCGACTACCTCAACCTGCTTAAAGCCCCTGCGACCTTTACGCCTGGAGATAATGATTGGGTGGATTGCGATCGCCCCAGCAATGGCGGTTTTGACTCCCTGGAACGCCTAAAAAAGGAACGCGAAATCTTCTTTAGTACGCCCTTCACCCTAGGTCAGCGTCGCCTGAAGCAGGAAGTGCAGGCCGTCTATGTCGAAAACCGCCGCTGGAGGATCGGCAATGTCACCTATGTGACCCTCAACGTCCAGGGTTCCTGCAACAACCTCTGCGATACAAACCCCTCTCCCACTGAGTATGCCGCAAGGAACAAAGCAAACATTACCTGGCTCAGGGAATCCTTTGCAGCGGCCAAGACCCGTAAGTCAGCGGCGGTGATGATTATTGCCCAAGGCAATCCCGGTTGGGATTTGAGCGATGGAACCCGTGCTCCTTTGCGCGATCCCAAGACCCTCAGGGAAATCGCCGATGCGAAAACCGTACCGATGAAGGAGGTCGATCCAGCGCTAGACGGCTACCAGGAATATCTCCTAGCCTTGCGGGCTGAAGTCGTGGCCTTCCGCAAACCCGTGGCCTATGTCCATGGAGACTCCCACTACCAACGCATCGACAAGCCCTTCCTGGATGCCAAGGGCCAGCGCCTGGAAAACTTCACCCGCATCGAGACACCCGGCAACAACGCGGCCAACGGCAACAATGATGTGCAGTGGGTCAAGGTGTTTGTCAATCCCCGCAGTCGCGAAGTGTTCTCCTACCAGAACCAAGTGGTACCGGGTAATCGAGTCGCAGTCCCAGCACCATAGCCCTACTGGCGATCGCACATTGCATGCTTATTAGAGGATCTGTGCGATCGCTACCCATCCCGCCGCAAAATCTGATAGCGGAAAACCAAGATCGCTGCCATTCCCAAAATCACAACCCGAAAAAATTGCCGCACTAGGAAATAATTGAAATCATCATCGGTGGCGAGCATTCCCGAATAGCGAAACGGATCGATCACACTATTGCCTAAGATCCGCAAATGCATGATCGCCAGGCCCCCCATCCACAAAGCTGCTGCCCCAAACCCCAAATACCGCAGTCGTTCCGGCAGGGTTGTACCCCAATCTCTGCCTGGCAAAGGTTCACCCTGGGCGCGAGCTAAAATACCCTCAGTGATCCAAGCTAAATACAATAGCCAAGGAAAAAATAGATACAAAATATCCCCTAATCCCGGCACTATAGACAACAGCGCGATCGAATTGGCCAGCCCATGGCACAGCACCGCCACAAACCACCCCTTCCAGACCAAATCCATCGAATAGCGCAAATGCCGTACCAGCCGACAGACCGCAAACCCCAGGGCCAACCCCCAGGGCGCCGCAAAAATCCCATGGCCGGGGACCGAGAGGAGACGATCGATCACCGTCGCCCGCCCCGTCAGCAGATACACGATATTCTCCTGGGCCGCAAACCCAAAGCCCACGGCCATAGCGGCAATTAAAACCGTCCCCGGCTGAGCTGGCATTTTCCCGATCGCACCCACAGCCACCGCAGGACCAACACTACGGTGGCCAGCTTACAGAGTTCCTCTATAGGCGCCGTCACCCCAAACTGGCGTAATAGCTGACCGAGGGTCGATCGCGCAAAGTCCAGCCAGCCAGGAATTTGCATGGCACCCCAGTTAAAGCTCCATTGCATCCCAGCGGCAACACATCCAGCGATCGCCCCCAGGACAAACAATCCAAACAACACCCGTCTATTGGGAGCCGATTTGAGCCGCCGGGCATACCAAAGCATCGCCAGTGCAGGCGGTACAATCGCCCATAGTAACGTAATAAAAATCTCCGCCGCAGTTACAATCATCGCGTTGCAATCACCGTTCGATGGCGGGGGGAATTCTCCATCGATCGCACCTGACTAAAGCCGAGCCGTTCAAACTCCTGGACCAAATCCACCCCAAAATACTGATCCAAATAGGGCTCCGTACTTTTGAGTAAGGTCAACACGTAGGGCGGCATCTTGGCAAACACCGCCGACTGCGGATTCATATCCATAATCGCCACCATCCCACCGGGTTTGACCAGCCGTTTTGCCTCCTGAAGGATCGCCAAGGCCGCATCTCTGGGCAACTCATGGAACACCAGACAGGCCGCCACCAAATCGTAGTTGCCCGCCTCCAATCCCGTGGATTCGGCGGCGGCATGGACCCAGGTGGGGGGTGTTTGGGCACTGGGGCGATCGGGGATTTGCAGACCGTTGCCTTTGTCGGACTGACGCAGACGACTGCGATGGCGGGCAACGGCTAGGAAATAGGGGGATAGATCGACGCCTGTCAGGGTGGAACCGGGGAAGGTATCCTGCAACGCAAAGGTGCTCATGCCGACGCTACAGCCGAGATCGACGATCGATTGCACACCCCCAGGCAAGGCCGATCGCAGCACCTGATTAAAACTTTCACGCAATTTCGGATCGCCCTCGACGCTTTGAGGTTCCCAAATCCGCGCATGGACCGCATAGGCCGCCAGTTCGACCTCCGTAGCAGGTTCCCAGCCAAGGTTGCCATTGTCGTAGGCATGGAAGGGTTTGAGATAGTATTCAGGATAGACCAGGGACGGGTTATTCACTGCTTCGAAATCGGCCAGCCAATCCATGGATTGGAGATTTGCGGCTTCCGATCGCCACAGGACGCCCATTTCCTCGGCGCGATTGATCATCATCGATCGCGCCCGACCCTTCATGATGTTGAAGAGGGGTTTGATCCCAAGGATAAAGTTGGCGAGGCGGACGGTCCAGGCGGGGGAAGAGGCAACAGTCATGGTGTTTAGAGGTAGGTTAAACAAATTATGGCATAAACACCCGGCAAACCCAATCCCCACAGTGCTAATCGACGATCGCATGGCCCACCTGGGATTAAAATCCCAGGCTAACAGCTCAAACCCGTTGAAACGGGTTAAGGCCATCAATGGCAATGGCTAAATCCCCAACCTGCTTTAGCTGGTTTGAGCTATTAGCCTCGGGTTTTAACCCTAGGCGGGACAGCAGCGTAGTGGAGGATTTGCCAATAGAATCACCAATCCCACCCCACGATCGCTCCCTCCAATCAACCCTCAAACTGCAACCTCACCTTTATTCAACCGCGCCTGCACCTCCAAATAAACCAACAACGCATTAATATCCGCCGGATTCACCCCCCCAATCCTGGTCGCCTGACCGATCGTCAACGGCTGCACCTTCGCCAACTTCTCCCGCGCCTCCTTCGACAGCGTCTCAATCCCCTGATAATTCAAATCCACAGGTAAAGGCTTATGCTCATGGCGCGCTACCTGATCGATCTGATACTGCTGCCGCTGAATATAGCCCGCATACTTAATATCAATCTCCGCCGCCTCCCGCTCCGCCCGGCCCAGCAGCTCATCCCCTAACCCAAACCGCACCAATTCCCCATAGTGAAACCCTGGTTTGCGCAACAGATCCGCCAGCGTCACCGACCCCTTAATCCCCTGCTCCATAAAGGCCGCAATCTCCTGTCCCACAGGTTCCAACTCCTTCACCCGCTGACTATTCAGCCGCTCCTTCTCCGCCACAATCTGCGCCTGCTTGGTCTGATAAATTGCCCAACGCCGATCGTCAATTAACCCCATTTCCCGACCCAAAGGCGTCAATCGCCGATCGGCATTATCCGATCGCAAAATCAATCTATATTCCGATCGCGAAGTCAGCATCCGATAGGGCTCCCGCAGATCCTTCGTGCAAAGGTCATCAATCAGCGTCCCCAAATAGCTATATTCACGTTGGAACACCACAGGCGCTTCATCCCGCGCCAGTTTCGCCGCATTGACACCCGCTACTAAACCCTGGGCGGCGGCTTCTTCGTAACCCGTCGTTCCATTAATCTGACCCGCGCAAAACAGCCCCGAAACCTTCTTGGTCATGAGGGTTGGCAGACATTGCGTTGCAGGCAGATAATCATATTCCACCGCATAGGCAGGCCGCAGCATAATGCACTTCTCCAACCCCGGCAGCGTTTGCAGCATCGCCAGTTGGAGGCGTTCCGGCAGCCCCGTGGAGAAACCTTGGACGTAAACCTCGGGGGTCGATCGCCCCTCGGGCTCCAGGAAAATCTGATGACTTTCTTTATCGGCAAACCGGACAATCTTATCTTCAATACTCGGACAGTAGCGCGGCCCCTTGGCATCCACCCAGCCACCATAGACCGGAGACAGATTCAAATTATCCCGAATAATTTTGTGGGTTTCCAGCGTCGTCCGCGTCAGGTGACAGGCCATCTGCTCCCGCTCAACCCAAACCGCCGGGTCAAAGCTAAACCACCGCACATCCTCATCCCCCGCCTGTTCCTCAAGCTGGGAATAATCGATCGATCGGCGATCGACCCTTGCTGGCGTCCCCGTCTTCAACCGCCCCGTCTCAAACCCCAATCGATTCAACGTCTCCGTCAACCCATTAGCCGCAAACTCCCCAGCTCGGCCCGCCTCCATGGACTTGTCGCCCACCCAGATCCGCCCACCCAGGAAGGTTCCGGTAGTCAAAACCACAGCCTTGCACTGGAATGCCACTCCGAAATAGGTTTGAACCCCTTGGACCTCATCATTTTTGCCCAGAATCAGATCGGTGACCATCCCTTCGCGGACGACTAGATTCTCCTGGTTTTGCACCACCTGCTGCATGTCCATGGCGTACTCGCGCTTGTCCGACTGGGCGCGTAAGGCCCAGACGGCGGGGCCACGGGAGGCATTGAGAATGCGCTTTTGGAGATAGGTGCGATCGGCCACCCGACCCATTTCACCACCCAACGCATCGACTTCATGGACGAGCTGGGACTTAGCGGGACCACCGATCGCCGGGTTGCAGGGTTGCCAGGCGATCTTGTCGAGGGTGATCGTCAGCAGCAAGGTGCGGCAACCCAAACGAGCCGATGCCAACGCCGCCTCACATCCAGCATGACCTGCCCCGACGACCACCACATCGAAGGCATCTAGATATTCGATCGATCGGTCGGTTGCTTGCATGGGGTAAGGCTTCAGTAAATCGTTCTCAATTTTAATGGATCAAACTGGTTATTTGGGGGCGATCGCAAACCCCAACACCCCCTTCGGCTTCAAATAGGGCTGAAGCTCAGCGTAGGTCATAGGGAACCGCCCGGCTGGCTCATAGGCCAAGGCCACATGGGGGAAGCCATAGTCATAGCGGAAGGTCACCCCCTGGGGCGTGATCGAGAAGTTATTCAAATGCCGCATCCGATAGCGCTGATTCCGAAACATCTGTTCTGCATCCACATCCGGTTCCGCTGCCTTCACCTTGGCGATCCCTTCTTTAATCTCAGCTTGGAGGGATTGATCCAAGATCCGGGCCAGGACACCCAGGGACTCCACCTTGAACAAGTCCTCCGCCCGTAGCACCTTGCCAGATACCAGCGACACCGAGATTTGCTTCTCCGAGGTCGAAGGATAGGCCCCGATGCCGGAGATCTGGTAGGTAACATCGAAGATGCCGTTCTGGTTGTAGTTGACCTGGTAGGCCACCTCCGTCAGCCAGTGGTATTGGTCATAACTTTGCTTGATCTGCTCCAGGGGTTCGTCCAGTACGGCGGGGAGATCGATCGCCCTCTGCACTTTGTTCAACACCGTTGGATCCGTCAGCCCCGAAAGTTTGGGATAATGCAGCACGGCCTTGCGCGGCGGGGTGACCGTTGTACTGGTCAAGGTGAGGGTTTGATCCGTGACGGTGGCGGTTTGGGCCAAGGCGCTCGGGGCAAGGGTGGCCAGCAGGGCGGCGAGAAGAAGAGCTTTCATGGGCAACAGTTCCATCGGGATTCCTGAATTGTCTCAGGCCTTCACTGGATTATGAACAGGACTCGGTACAAAACTTAACAAGCTGCCTTTGACTCCCCCCTTCAAGGGGATCACCGGACTTTGGTAGACTGTGTTACGAACGCGCCCAGAGTGGTCTGCTTTGGGTGTGGGTTGGCACACGATTCTTGACATCAGAAGCTTGGAGGACGGATTTTTGGAAAGCACGCTTGGTTTAGAAATTATTGAAGTCGTTGAAGAAGCAGCCATTGCTTCCGCAGCATTTATCGGGTTGGGCGATAAGGATGGGGCTGACCAGGCGGCGGTCGAAGCCATGCGGATCAGAATGAACAAGATCAACATGCGCGGTCGCATTGTGATCGGGGAGGGTGAGCGCGATGATGCCCCCATGCTGTTCATCGGGGAAGAAGTAGGTTACGGCCATAAAGATGGCACTGGCCCCCAGATCGACATCGCCGTGGACCCCTGCGAAGGCACCAACCTTTGCGCCTATGCCCAGGCAGGTTCCATTGCTGTGTTGGCAGCCTCCGAGTACGGCGGTCTGTTCAATGCGCCGGACTTCTACATGAAGAAATTGGCAGCGCCCCCAGCCGCCAAGGGCAAAGTGGACATCCGCAAGTCCGCCACCGAGAACCTCCAAATTCTGTCGCAGTGCCTCGATCGCCCGATCTCCGAGCTGACCGTGGTGGTGATGAAGCGTGAGCGTCACAACGACCTGATCAAGGAGATCCGCGCCGCAGGTGCTCGCATTCAGCTAATCGGCGACGGTGACGTGGGTGCGGCCCTCAACTGTGGTTTTGAAGGCACCGGGATCCATGCTTTGATCGGCATCGGCGCGGCTCCTGAGGGCGTGATCACCGCAGCAGCCATGCGCTGCTTGGGTGGCCACTTCCAGGGTCAGCTCGTCTACGACCCCGCCGTTGTCCAAACCAAAGAATGGGCCAACGTCACCAAGGAAGCCAACCTGGCTCGCCTGGCGGAAATGAACATCACCGATCCCGACAAGGTCTATGAAACCGAAGAGTTGGCATCGGGCGAGAACATGATCTTCGCAGCCACCGGGATCACCACCTGTAACTGGCTCCGAGGCGTCCGCTTCTTTGAAGGCGGCCTGCGCACCGAAACCTTGATCATCTCCAGCAAGGCCAAGACTGCCCGCTTTGTGGAAACCATCCACATGACTGGCAATCCCAAGTCCGTGCAACTCCATGGCTAATTGCCACCATAGGCAGTAGCTTCTAAACTCCCTTGTCCTTTTGGATGGGGGAGTTTAGTCTGGGGGAAATCACTTAAATATTCGAGTTTTAATATGAACATTGCTGTTGTTGGCTTGACTCACAAAACTGCGCCCGTTGAGGTGCGCGAAAAATTAAGCATTCCCGAGACAGAGTACGATCGCGCCCTCTCCCAGTTGCGCAGCTATCCCCACATCGAAGAAGTGGCGGTCCTGAGTACCTGTAACCGTCTAGAGATTTACTTGGTGCTAAATGAGACAGAATCAGGCATCCACGAAGTCAACCAATTCCTGACCGAATATAGTAAGCTCCCCGCCAAGCAGCTCCGCCCCTATCTCTTCACGCTGCTGCACCAGGACGGGTCATGCACCTGATGCGCGTGGCTTCGGGCTCGATAGTTTGGTCCTTGGCGAAGGTCAGATCCTGTCCCAGGTGAAGCATTGTTACCAGTCGGGCCAGAAGTTTAACGGTACAGGCCGAGTTTTGAACCAATTGCTTAAGCAGGCGATCGGAGCCGGAAAACGGGTCCGCACCGAAACTAGCATCGGCACAGGCGCAGTTTCGATCAGTTCCGCCGCCGTGGAACTCGCCCAGATGAAAGCAGGCGATCTAGCTCCGTTGAAAACCACGATCGTCGGTGCGGGCAAAATGTCGGTCCTGCTGGTCAAACACCTGATCTCCAAGGGCAACCGCGAGATTATCTTGATGAACCGGACGATGCAGAAGGCGATCGATCTAGCCAACCAGTTCCCCGATGCCAATATCAAGGTGGTTCCGGTCGAGGAGATGATGCAGTCGATCGCTGACTCCGACATCACCTTCACCAGCACCTCTTCTGTGGAGCCGATTTTGGATCGATCGAAACTAGAATCAGTCCTCGATCCAACCCGCAAGTTAATGCTGATCGACATTTCCGTGCCCCGCAATGTCTCCGCCGATGCCAACGAGTTAGATAACGTCACGGCCTTTGATGTGGACGATCTCAAATCCGTGGTGGAGCAAAACCAAGAGAGTCGCCGTCAGATGGCCATGGAGGCCGAGGGTTTGCTAGAGGAGGAATCCGATAGCTTTGAGGTTTGGTTGCGATCGCTGGACACCGTGGCGACGATCAACAGTCTGCGGGACAAGGTGGAAGCAATCCGTACCCAGGAATTAGAAAAAGCTCTGTCTCGTCTGGGCAATGAGTTCGGGGGCAAACAGCAGGCGGTGATCGAGGCTTTGACCAAGGGGATTGTTAATAAGATTCTGCATGAGCCGATGGTGCAGTTGCGATCGCAGCGGGATATTGAGGTGCGGAAGCAGGCGATGGATACGCTGTCGGTGTTGTTTAATCTGGGGGAGGAGCAGGCCCAGGTTTAGATAGGACTTGACCCGGCGGTCAATCGTCTGGATTTCAGTGAGCTAACCCTCATCTGACCATGTAAATCTTTGTAACAAACTGCATAGCCCCCACCCAACGATCGCGATAGCCCCACAGTAAGCTCGAAAATCTTGCCTTCTCCTCGCCAACTTCCATAGGATGGCAAAGACAAGGAAGACCGTAGAACTACTGAATGCCCTCTATGCTTCTCGGGTTACATCATTATGGGTCAGGCCTCAAAATATTGGACCATTCTACTGCTCGACAGCGCCGGGAAATCTCGCCAGCGCGAACTCCCAAGCGTCAAAACCTTCCTCGAATCCCAGTTCCCCAACTGCCTCGAAGAAGATAGCCTACTGTCCGAAGACCAGCTCGTTCGATCGCTCCTCCCCTGCGCGACCCCCGAGGCCCAACTCACCCTGCGCTGCCTGATCTCCCACCAGATCGTCATCGCCTGCCAATCCCTCGTCAACCAATTCGGCCAATTCTACGGCTTCTCGATCGGCGACCTCCTCCCCCTTGTCCTCGACGACGACGGCAAACCCTGGACCAGCCAAGGCACCTACAAATACTGGCCCAGCAGGTACTCGATCGCTTCGATCCAGCCGCCGGAAAACTCTCCACCTGGGTCACCCGCCTGGTGCGCCAACACCCCGCCGTCAGCGCCTGCCTCCTCGACCACGGTCTCTACCTCGTCAGCGACTGGGCAATTCTAAACGACACCAAACCCGACCAGCTCTACCGCATCTGGACCCAACATTACAACCTCTCCCCCCTAGAGGCCGAACAGGCCTGTCTCCTCCTCGAAAGCTTCCGCCTGATCTACACCCCCGAGCGACGGCCCGGATCGCGCTGCAAGGACCCGACGCCTGACCAACTCGATCGCATCGCCCAAACCCTCTCCACTAAAGCCGCCCAGCCCATCTCCACCCCTGAGATGCAAAACAACTCACCCAGCTCTGCAAACGCCTGCGCGCCTACAGAATACTCGCCCGAGGCGGCCAAGTCCGGGGCCTCAGCGTCGATGACGCCCAGACCCTAGAACGCATCCAGGACAAACTCACCTACGAACGCCACACCGACGATGACAACGGCCAACGCGATCGCCTGATAGGCGCCTGCCGCGAAATCTTCGACAGCGCCCTGCCCCAATCCATCCACAGCGCCATCGCCCAGGCCCACAGCCAATTCGTCAACAGCCCCCGCAGCGACACCCGCGCCAAGGCCCCACTCTACTTCCCCGCCCTACGACTCTTCCACGGCGATCGCATCTCCATGGGTGAAATCGCCCCCCGCATTGGCCTCAAGCGCCAGGACGACGTCTCCCGCCTGCTCAACCTCAATCACCTGCGCACCCAAGTCCGCAACCTCGTCCTCACCCAATGCTTCGGCCAGATCAAGCCGATCCTCCAGACCCAAGGCGGCCTCACCTGTGCCCAGATCGATCGGGCCGTCGAAGCCATCGAAGCCCTGTTCGCCGAGCAGATCGACCCCATACTCCAGGAAGAAGAACAGCGCACCCGCACCCCCAAGGCCTTCGATCGGCCCACCCGCTTTACCCAGGCCATCTGTGACGAGCTGGATGCATTGGGCGCATAGGGCATTTCCCATAGGCTGAATTCGGCTAGACAGATAGACCTCCAGATAGACCAAACCTAACTTTTCTGGACATTTGAAGGCTACTTTACCTATGACTACTCGCCCTTACCACCTATACGCAACCTACAGTGATGCAATCGGCGCTTCGATTTGTAGAAATTCAGCATACACTGGGGATATCACCGAAGGCGTTCCTGACCGGGAGTTCAATCCTATGACCGCCCAATTCGATCACGCGCTGATGCCCGACTATGAGCCACTGACAGGATCAGTACTAGTCCTCGACGATGCCATGGTCGATCGCGCCTATGCCCTCAGCCAACGCTCCGGCGATCGCACCAAACGCTGGAGTATCTACCTCAATGGCCTCGCCGTCGAAGCCTTCCAGGCCTGGCTAAAACAAGAGCGCCCCGAATTGACCCTCGACCTCAACCAATGCAAAATCAGCGAGCCCGATCGCCCCGACGGCACCACCGCCGCCGAGAACCTGCAGCTCAACGGCTTTAATCTCTGCGTCGTGGCCATCCCCAGCCTGCCCGACAGCGTCGTTTCTGTCCCCCGCAGTGTGATAGAGCCGATACAGTCCCACTTCTACGTGACGATCGCTATCTATGAAGAACTCCGCCAGGCCTCGGTCCAGAGCTTTATCCGCTGGGATGACCTGAAAAAGCAAGATCTGACGCGCCTGGCCACCAACCGCGACGGTTCCTACGCCCTTCCGACGCAGTGGTTTAATTCAGAACTCGATCGTCTCCTCCTCTATCTCGCCTGCGCGGAACCGGAAGCCCTCCCCACCAGCAGTTCTCCCTCCCTGCGGCAGCTCCTCGTCCAACCCGCACTCCAACTGGGCAACTGGGCCAAACAGCAATGGCAGGAATTAGAAGAACAGGCTGGCTGGCTCCTGATACCGGAATGGCAAATGGCCGGAGCTTTGCGTAGCAGCGGATCGAGTTTGGGTACCAGAACCAGCGATGACTTTGTCAAGGTTTTGCAGGATTTGGCGGGCCAGGGTGTGGAATTACCATGCAATGGCCGGGCCGCCTATCGAACGGTCCAATTGGGGGCGATGCCCCTGGATCTCTGTGTTTTGACGGCGCCCCTGGGGGAGAAGGAATGGTCCCTGCTATTGCTCGTGAAACCCCAGGATCATCAGATGCTCCCGGCGGGCCTGGAATTGCAGATTGGGGATGGACAGTCGGTCTTGGTGCAGCAGCAGGTGAAGGGCGCTGAAAAGGGCTCCCTCTATGCGCAGATTGTCGGGGAATTCGATGAGCAGTTTGAAGTGACCTTATCCCAGCCCGATGGGACAGCCCTGCTGCTGCCGCCCTTTGTGTGGCAACTGGCATCATGACGGTGCAGCTCGCCCTAGAGGTGCAGCAGAGCGAGGATGTTTGCCTCTTTCGTCTCTCCGGCCCCCAGGGCCTCCGCCTCAGTGCCAAGCTCCCCTATCCTGATGCGCGATCGCCGCCTATCAACATGGCAGGCAGCCTACCTGGATTTCTATCAGCAGTTGGGGAGTCTGCGGGCCAGGGTAGTGCAGAGCGGGGTCGGTGGAGGGGATAACGGATTGGCGATCGCGCCTTGTCCAGTCCCAGGCCCAGTTGCAGGCGGAGTTTTACAATTGGTTGAATCATCGGGATTTGTTGGCGCTGCGATCGGCCATTGCCAAAACCTTGGCCAGCCCCGAGGCGGCTGGGGGTGTGGAATTATTTATCACCTGTGACCCGATGGATCTCGATCGTCTTCCCTGGGAGACCTGGGAAATGGCGAGGGAGTTTGCCGTGGTGCCGGAGATTCGGATTGCTCGGTCGCCGATGAATTTACCCGCTGAAGGGGCAGGCCGTAGTCGTAAAGGGAAACTCCGATTGCTGGCGATCATGGGCGATGACACGGGTTTGGATTTCAAGGCAGAACGGGCGGCGATCGCCGGGCTGAAGGGGGCTGTGACGGTGGAGTTTTGTGGGTGGAATGGCAAAGTGGCTGGGCTTTTGGAGTCCATTTGCGATCGATTGAAGGACCCGCAGGGCTGGGATATTGTGTTTTTTGCGGGGCATAGTAATGAGACGAAATTGACGGGGGGAGAATTGGCTATAGCCCCTGGTTATTCAGTATTGATTACGGAATTACTGCCTGCGCTGCAACAGGCCAAGGCCCAGGGATTACGGTTTGCGATGTTTAATTCCTGTAGTGGGTTGAGTATTGCCAATGCGTTGGTGAATGCGGGCTTAGGGCAGGTGGCGATCTTTCGGGAACCCATTCACAATCAGGTGGCCTCGGAGTTTTTAATCCAATTTGTGCAGCGATTAATTCAGGGCGCTGATGTCCACCAGTCGATGATTGCTGCCTGCGAGTTTTTAAAGTGCGATCGCCATATCACCTACCCTTCCGCCTTCCTCGTTCCTTCCCTATTTCGCCATCCTGAGTCGCAACTGTTAAAGCCACCACTCCCGATGCAATGGCGTGCGCTGCTACCGGAGACAAGGACCGATCGAGTGGTTTTAGCTAGCGCCCTGTTACTGAGCTGTTTAGGCCCCGTGCGATCGACCCTGCTCGACTTTCGCGTCGCCTTCCAGGCCCTCTACCGCGACACCACCGGACAGCTTGCCAAGACTCCGCCACCGATTAAACTGGTCCAAATCGATCGCCAAAGTATTGCAAAACCCAATGGTCCAAAACCCGTTAAACCGATCGATCGCCGCTATATTGCCAAGCTAATCGATCGTCTCCCCCAGGCCAAAACCATTGCCATCGACTACTTCTTCGACGAGCCAAATCCCCAGGACGGCGTCTTGAAAAAGAAGTTGGGCGATCGCGCTGCCACCACCTTCATCCTCGGCGAATCCCTAACCCAGGCAAACTACGTGCTGCCACCGGGAGCTGCTACCTTCTGTGTGCGGGCCGATCGCTGGTACATGACCCAGCTTGGCCCCCAACCCGACTGCCAGAGCCAAACCCCTCTGCCCTATGCCCTAGCGGCCAGTTTGAAGTCCCCAATCCAGCATCGAGAATTCCCCTTGACCCAGTTTATGGAGGCCTGGTTTCAGCAGCCTTGGCTGAGGCCGATCATTGATTTTTCGGTTCCGCCGGGGGAGGTGTATCAGGTGGTTCCGGCTTGGCAATTGTTGGAGCAGAATTTGGAACTTTCACCCCAGCAAGTCGTCCTAATAGGAGCGAATTACAAAGAAGCCGGGGTGGATGAATTTGTGGACTATGAAACCCAGATTCCTAGGGCGATCGCCTATTGGCAGGGGAGCAAGGTTCAGGCTCGCTTCACCGGAGCCGAGGCCCTGGCCTATCGGACCCACCATTGGTTGAACGATCGCTTTGTGGTGCCGATTCCGGATCTGTGGATGGTGGCATTGGTGGGGGCGATCGGGCGGGGGTTGCAAGTCAATACTGTGGGGATCAGGCGCCGCTGGCTATTGCTGGGGAATCTCGCCTATGGGATCTTGAGCTTTCAGCTCTATATCACCTCAGGGGTGCTGCTGCCTTGGCTATTACCAGGGATGCTGTTTTGCTATTATGGATTGGGATTTAGGCCATCTCGTTTGATTTCTGGAGTTAAATCATGATGTTTAAGAAACTGTTGTTGCTCGGGTTATCAGGCTGGTTGATTTTGGGTGCGGCTGGGCTGGCTGAGGCCAAAGATAATCCGATCCAGGCCCTGATAAAAATTATCCTTGGCGGCCCAAAACCCCGGCCCGTAGATGGTAGTCGGGATAGGGTGATGAATTGTCTACCCTATTCGGCGGACGGTCAGCCGATCGCCCTCTATACAAGATCGCCCCTATTGGTTTGGCAGGGCCGACCATCGCTGTTGACGCTGAAGACGAGTAATGCGGCCTCTGAGAACTATTGGAGTGCGGAGCCTGGTCCGGAAAGGTGCGATCGATCGATAAATCCCTCACCCCTGGTCAATCCTACTGGTTAAAACTGGAGCGTCAGAGTGCCCTTGATCCGCGTTTTGAGGGGCGATCGCTGCGGGTGCTGACGGAGAAGGAGCGACAGCCCCATCAACAGGCATTGGTATTATTGGAGGAGCGATCGGCTTCAGAACAGGATCTGGCGGTGAAAAACTAGACTATTTTGCCAGTCAGGGTCTCTGGGTGGATGCAGTCCAGGCATTGTATGAAGTGAAGCAACCGTCTGAGGTGTTTCAGCAGGAGCGATCGAAGCTGGTGGAGTCTTGGTGCAAGGCGGCTAGGGCCTAGCGTTTGACCTGGCACCATTGGCGATGCTAAATTCAGTCACCCTGTTGTCCAATGGGGGGTTGATCTGCGATCGCATAGGTCTTGGGCGCAGGCAGTGCGCCCCTACGGGATTTTTTGATATCCCACAAATCCACCCCAATCAAATTCAATAACCGATCGCCAAATCCACGCTCCACCACCCCACTAGCACTCCCCCACAGATCACACTTTCGTGAAGGGGTCTGGGGGGACGGCGGTAACGTCCTCCCAGAAGCGCTCTTCGCGGGGAAAGGCCCCCGTTGGCCTTGGCCGAC
>JAAUSA010000052.1 GCA_012031975.1 Alkalinema sp. RU_4_3
GGGAGTTGCTTCAGTTTGACGGGCTGATTTGTGATGCCTGAAAAGTTGCACATCGCCTATAGATAGACAGTCCCTCTCCCGACAGATGACAACCCCAATCAGCTTTGATTATTCTCTACTCATCGACAGCTTTATCAAGACTCGCGTTAAAATCAAGTCAAGAGCAAGTTCGTCGGGTTGACAATGACTGCCCAGCCTACGTTGCGATCGCCAAGTTTGGAACCCCTTGTGCCCACATTTTCCAAGCATGAACAGCATCCAAGTCCTACATCAAAAAGCCATGGCCCTCGCCGAACAGGCAGAAGTCGCCAAACTGCGCGGCGAGACCCCAACGACAGTTTCAGGCCCCTACTGCGATCGGCCTTTGAACAAGAATCCGCCGCCGCCGAACTGCCCTCAACCTCGAAGATGATGCCGAACCCACGCGATCGGTCCTCCACCGAAGTGCCGCATCCCTCGCGATCGACTGCGGAGAACTACAAGCCGCAGAGCGATTGATTACAAGAGCACTCGCAGGGAATGCGCCAAGCGATCCAAGAAAAGCTAGGCCGCTAACTCGCGATCGCTCTCGGCAACGGGTGTTACAGCGACAGAAATCGGTCGGATTACAGCGGCTAGTGGTGGCGAGAATCGATCGCATCTATACTTGAGATACAGACCAACCTGCCTGAGAGGCTTCATGCATCAAGTCACCGTTAGCCTAGAAGACAAACTTTTGGCATTCATCGATCGCTACGCAGAAGGCGATCGAATCTCCTATATCCAAAATCTCTTAAACGAATATCGCACCGCCAAACTCAATCAAGAAATTCGGTTGTCTCTAGAAGCCGATCGCGACAATCCGGAGTATCAGACCGAACTCGCATTGTGGGACTGCGTCATAGGAGATGGCATCCATGCCGAAGGGGGAGAGCCATCGGCCCCAGCCCTCCCAAATAACAGCCGCTAAACCTTCAACCCCGTCACCTGCGCCACCACCGCCATCACCTGAAGCCGACTCAGCTTCGCCTGACCCTCCGCCATCGCATCCAACGTCGCATGGGCCAACGCCAACGGCAAACGACAAAACTCCCGAGGCGCACCCTTCGGCAACGAATCCGTATAGGCATCAGCCAGCGCCAAATTACGACGGGCATAGCGATCGACATCCTCATCCGTCCAGCCATCCGGATAGAACGTCACCCCCCGCGTCAAATCCTCCTGGTGATTCCGCAAAATATTCACCGCCTGCAAACCCCGACCAAACCCGATCGCCTCCATCCGATTCGTCTGGGTCCCATCATGCCAAGCCCAAAGGTCCGACAGCAGCAACCCCACCGACCCCGCCACACTGAAGGTATAGCGATCGAAATCATACTCCGTCTGGATCTCCCAGTTATGGTCCGCCCAGTGCGCCATGCGATCGCTCATCGCAGCCGTCGCCTCCCAGATCCGGGGGCCGATACTGTCCGGCGCATAGGAAGCCCATTCACCGATGCGTAGGGAAACTTCGGGAAGCTTGTCCCGGTAGGTACCAAAGGCGCGATCGAACTGGCCATTACTAAACCCACTCACCCCCGACTGGAACACCTGGCTGATCTCCCGCAGGATTTCCGCCTTCACAGGATTGGGCAGGTGGGGATCATCCTCGACCTCATCAATGGCCCGCATGCAGAGGTAACCTGACGCCACGGCCTCCTGAAGCCCCTTGGGAAGACGACTGATGGGAATATAAAACGTCCGACTGGTTTCCTTCAGCAACTCCAAGGCATCTCGACTCATGGCGGCACTCACTCCGGTAGGCATAGATGCCTATATCAATACATTTCCCCTACAAGTAAACCCCCTAGATAAGCCCACTGGCAAGAGGCTGATATAGTGAACCCTGAGTTTTTTGGGGTAAACGAGGAGTTTTGTCATGGCTTACTGGCTGATCAAGTCCGAACCAGATGTCTATGGCATCGAAGATATGCGCCGCGAAAACGTCGGTATCTGGGACGGTGTCCGCAACTATCAGGCCCGCAACTACCTGAAGGCGATGAAGAAGGGCGATCGGGCGTTTTTCTATCACTCCAATGCCAAGCCGCCAGGGGTGATTGGTCTGGTGGAGGTGGTCGAAGAGAATATTGCGGATCCCACCCAGTTTGACCCAGAAAGTGACTACTTCGATCCCAAGTCCACACCAGAGAATCCCCGGTGGCACACAGTCAAGGTGCGGTTTGTGGAAGCTTTGCCGGAGATCGTTGCCCTGGAGCGGTTGCGGGAACATTTTCAGCCCGAGGAGCTGGGGGTGGTGAAGCGAGGGACTAGGCTGTCGGTACTGCCTGTTGAGGAAGCGATCGCCCAAAGACTGCTTAAACTTGGTGGCTTTGAACACAGTTAGGGAACTTTTCCCATAAGTGTCAACCCCTGCGCTACAATTGTTCACGCTTCGCAAAATCACTTTGCTATAAATTTCTACCGAGAAAGTAATAAGAGATAGCGCGAGTTTTCGAGTCATCCACTCCACCTAGAAGAGTAACCAAATGTCCCTTCCTATTCGCAATATTGCGATCATTGCCCACGTTGACCATGGTAAGACGACCCTCGTGGACGCGCTGCTGAAGCAGGCAGGCACCTTCCGCGACAATGAAGAAGTGCCCGATTGCGTGATGGATTCCAACGATCTGGAGCGGGAACGAGGTATTACGATTCTGTCGAAGAACACGGCGGTTCGGTACAAAGATATTTTGATCAATATTGTTGACACCCCTGGACACGCGGACTTTGGCGGCGAAGTCGAGCGGGTGTTGGGGATGGTTGATGGTTGTCTGCTGATTGTGGATGCCAACGAGGGGCCGATGCCCCAGACGCGCTTTGTCTTGAAGAAGGCATTGGAGAAGGGTCTGCGTCCGATCGTGTTTGTCAATAAGGTCGATCGCGCTCGCCTTGACCCCCATACGGCGGTGGATAAGGTGTTGGATCTGTTCATTGAGCTGGGTGCGGATGACGACCAGTGCGACTTTACCTATTTGTTTGGGTCGGGTTTAAGCGGGTTTGCCAAGGAGCAGCCCGAGGATGAATCGGACAACTTGGTGCCATTGTTTAATGCGATCCTGCGCCATGTGCCGCCGCCTGTGGGCGATCCGGCTAAGCCCTTGCAGATGCAGGTGACGACGCTGGATTATTCGGACTACCTGGGCCGGATCGTGATTGGCCGGGTCCATAACGGCACGATCCGCGTGGGCCAGCAGGCAGCATTGATCAAGGACGACGGCAAGGTCGTGAAGGGTAAGATTTCCAAGCTGCTGGGCTTTGATGGCCTGCGTCGGGTGGAGATTGAGGAAGCGGCAGCGGGTAACTTGGTTGCTGTGGCTGGTTTTGCCGATGCGAACATTGGTGAGACGATCGCCGATCCTGACAATCCCTTGGCCCTGCCTTTGATTAAGGTGGATGAACCGACACTCCAGATGACCTTTATGGTGAATGATTCGCCGTTTGCCGGGAAGGAAGGGAAGTTTGTTACTTCGCGTCAGGTGCGCGATCGCTTGATGCGGGAGTTGCAGACGAACGTGGCGCTGCGGGTGGAGGAGACGGATTCTCCCGATCGCTTTGCGGTGGCGGGTCGTGGGGAACTGCACCTGGGCATTTTGATTGAGACGATGCGTCGTGAGGGCTATGAGTTCCAGGTGTCGCAGCCCCAGGTGATCTATCGTGAGATCAATGGTCAGCCCTGTGAGCCGTTTGAGACGCTGGTGCTGGATGTGCCGGATGATGCGGTGGGTTCTTGCATTGAGAAGCTGGGCACCCGTAAGGCTGAGATGCAGAATATGGAGGCGAATACGGGCCGAACTCAGTTGGAGTTTGTGGTTCCGGCACGCGGGTTGATTGGGTTCCGGGGTGACTTTATCCGCCTGACGCGCGGTGAGGGAATCATGAACCACAGTTTCTTTGAGTATCGCGCCATGGTGGGTGAGATTACTTCTCGCTATAACGGGGTGATGATCTCGTTTGAAGAAGGAGTTTCGACCTTCTATGCGATGCAGAATGCTGAGGATCGGGGTGTGTTCTTTATCAAGCCGGGTACGAAGGTGTACAAAGGCATGGTGATTGGTGAGCACAATCGTCCCCAGGATATTGATCTGAATGTCTGCAAGGCGAAGCAGTTGACGAACCACCGGGCGTCGGGTGGTGAGGAACTGGTGCAGTTGAAGGCTCCGGAGGAGATGAGTCTGGAGCGGGCGCTGGAGTATATCGGGCCGGATGAGCTGCTGGAGATTACGCCGGAGTCGATTCGTCTGCGGAAGATGGAGAAGAAGAAGGTGGCGGGCAAGCGATAGGCAACTATCTCTGGGTAGATCTTTAGAACTATCTAGAGGTAGATGGCTTTTTAGCTAGATATGTGAGACGAGGAGGCTAAATCTAGCCTCCTTTTTTATGCCTGAGGATAGATTGGGGAAAATGCATCTTTGGCTCAGAATCAGAAGGTGAACTGCGTAGGAGGTTGGCTGATGTCAAAGCGAGATAAACTCATTATGGCCCTCACCAATCATCCAAACAACGTTACATTTTCTGACGTTCAAAAGTTATTGGAGATAGAAGGCTTTTTGCTCGATCGAATCTCCGGGAGCCATCATATCTTTGACAGAGAGGGTTTGACGATCGTCCTTCCAGTTCATAAGAATCGTGTTAAGGCAGTTTATGTAAGACGTGTGCTAGAACTGATTACAGATGTTGGAGAAACGCCATGAATTATCCAGTTGTTATTTATCCTTGTGAAGAAGGCGGTTTTGTTGCCGAAGTCCCAGCGCTGCGCGGTTGCTTGGCGCAAGGTGAAACGATCGAGGAGACGTTTCAAGAGTTGAGAATTGTTACAGAACTCTGGCTAGAAACAGCACGGAAACATGGTCGAACTCTGCCGGATGCTAATTTGGCGATCGATCAGGTCAAGTTGTTAAGTGCCTAATAGTTCCAAATTCAGTCGCCCACCAACCAGTAAGAGTCCTGTAGGGACGGCCCGACTAGCCCGCAATTCATGATTCTGTTGGCGAATTCATCAGAGAAAAACGAACTTCCTTGTAGAATGGGCTTTCCCAGGCTTTTTAGTTGTCATGAACTATAAAACTGGAAATGCCTTCTAGGCAGGTCATCGAGCTAAGCCCGATTATTCTTTTTCCAATTCGCCAACAGAATCCTTCCAGTCGCGGGGCGGGGCAGGAGCGCAGCGAAAAGGTTTCTGTAAGAGCGTTTTTGAATTTGGAATTGCTGAGGAGGATAACTTTATGAAGACAATGCAAGAGATCGATACCCTGTACGAGGCAGAGATGAGCCGGGTTAGGTCAGCGGGCCGAGAAGAGGCCGATCGCGCCAACATCCTAGGAATGCTGATCGCCAGATTTGGGGCGATCGATCCAGAACTTGAAGCATTAATTCCTACGCTGATGGATTTGGACCCGGTGCAGCGGGCTCGATCGATTATTACGCTATCGCGCGCGGCGTTGCTGGAACTTCAGTAGACCAAATCAACTCCCCAATAATTGCAACTTGTATAAACTCGCATACAACCCATTTTTACTCAACAATTCCTCATGATTACCCGACTCCAATAATTCACCCCGCTTCAACACCAAAATCCGATCGACCCCCCGAATCGTAGACAGGCGGTGGGCAATAATGATCGCCGTGCGATCGACCAACATTCTTTCCAAAGCCTCCTGAATCAAAGCCTCAGTCCCCACATCCAAACTAGAAGTAGCCTCATCCAACACCAAAATCTTCGGCTGCCGGACCGCCGCACGGGCAAAGGCCAGCAACTGTTTTTGCCCACCGGAAAGGTTGGTGCCGCGCTCCCGGAGTAGGGTGTCGTAGCCCTCGGGAAGCTGCTCGATCAGCTTATCCACATTGGTTTGGGCAGCGGCGGCTTGGATTTGCGAAAGAGGGTACCGTTCTCCCAGGGCAATGTTGCTCTTGACATCGCCAGCAAAGATGAAACCGTCCTGCAGGATAATGCCGACCTTGCGGCGCAGTTCCGCCTGGGGCAAGTCGCGAATGTCAATGCCATCGATTAAAATCCGGCCCTGGGTCGGCTCGTACAATCGGCTCAGCAGGCGGATGATCGAACTTTTCCCCGCCCCCGTCGGCCCCACCAGCGCAATCTTCTCGCCCGGTTGAATCACAAAGTTCAAATCCCGCAGCACAAACTCATCGGCCTTATAGCCAAACCACACATGCTCAAAGCAAATCTCCCCGATCGTATCCTGGACAGCTGGCGGCGCCACCTTGGTCGTGTCCTTAATCTCGATCGGCTCGTTCATCACATCCCCAACCCGCTCGATCGCCGTAAACCCCGCTTGAATGGCCGTAAATTTCTCCGCAAACTGCCGCAGGGGCTCAAACAATTTCTGGGCAAACACAATGAAGGAGGCAAGGATACCTGTGTCAATCTGGCCCTTGGTGACGAAGTTGCCGCCGACCCAAAGGACAATGGCGATCGCCGCCAGGGACACCCATTCAAGGGAGGCCGATACAGCGGAGTCAAACCAGATGGTGCGATCGACCTCTTTGATATAGCGTCGGTTGACTTCGCGGAACTGTTGGCTATTGAGATGCTCGCGGCGAAACAGCTGCACTACGTTGATGCCGCTGATGTTTTCCTGGAGCATGGCGTTGAGGCCGGACAGCTCTTCGCGGGCCTCATAGTTGGCCGTGCGATACTGCTTCTGAAAATAGACGATCAATCCCGTCATCGGAATCAACATCACCGACAGCAAAATCGCCAACTGCCACTGCTGGGTGAACATCAGAATGGCCATCGCCACGATCGACACGAGATCCCCGACAATCCCGATCGCCCCGGTCGAAAACACTTCCCCCAGGGCATCAACGTCACTGGTCAGGCGGGTGATCAGCTTACCGACGGGGGTGCGATCGAAGAAGCGTACGGCCAGGGAAGTAACATGCTCAAACAGGTCCATGCGGATAGCCGCCGTGACGCGCTGGCCGACTTTTTGGACGAGGTACACCTGGGTCACATCCAGGAGCAGACGCCCGATCAGCAGGGCCAACAGCAGCCCCACCAGCATATGCATCCCCTGGGTGATCGAAACCTGCTGGAAGATGGGCCAGGTGGATTTCTCGCGGCGCACCAAGGAGACGGCCTGGCCGATCAGGACGGGCTGCATGGCCGAGGCCATCGCACTCGGAATCAAAAACACCATGGCCACGCCCAGCATCTTCAGGTTCCGCTTGGCGTAGGGCATGAGCCGCAAAAACAGTCTCCAATCGTTCTCTGGCTGGTTATGACGGAGTTTTTTAGCAGTTGCGGTCATGGCGATTGGGTGAAGCCTGGGGTTCCAATTCTACCAGGTCCCCGCGAGTTCCGCCTGCCATTCGTCCCCCAATGTATAAAATAATGCCTCGATCGAAACCTCATACGCTAGTCGAGGGTTTATTTTCTATGTAATGATTATTGTAGTGTTTTAGGCAAATAATGTCTATTATTCGATCTATATAGTTACGGAACCTCTGCTAGACAATCTTTTAACGTTTCCTGCTGATTCGGGCTTTTGAGACGAATCAAGACCCGTCGTACCGAATGTCCTGTTGCGATTTTATTTTATGCATCACCCATGTCAGGGGCTTTTGAGCCTTAGTTTTGTATTGATTTCCTTTGCGGCGCCGATCGCCGCCCAAGCGAATCCGATGGCGCCGTCTGAAGCGGAGAAGTTGCTACCGCTTAGTGCTCCCGTACTGGAGTCTCCGGTGGATGTTGCCCAAGCGGCCTACGAGAACCCTAATCCTAAGTCGGCACAGCGACGATTTGAAATCTCGCCCAATGTTAGTACTTTGGGGCTTGGTGCCTCTGTGGCATTTCCTGTGGCGAATCAGTTGAAGGTGCGGGCGGGGTTTAATACCTTTTCTAGGGGCGTTGATTTTTCGGCCAATGACATTGATTATGATGGCGATTTGAAGCTGCTCAATGTGAGTGGGGGGGTGGAATACTATCCCAGTCTGAAGAGCGGCTTCTTCATCACAGCGGGCGCTGCCTATCAGAATAATCGAGTGGAAGGGGTGGGTCGCCCGTCGGATTTGACCCGCACCTATACGATTAATGGTCGCCAGTATCCTGCGGCCCTGGTGGGTGAACTGGATGCGGAAATTCGCCTGCCGAATAAGATAGCGCCCTATGTGGGGATTGGCTATAGTAGCCCGATCGCTATCGATCGTAATCTTTCCCTGTTTGCCAATTTGGGGGTGATGTTTACTGGGAAGGCCGAGTTGGATATTACTTCCCCGAATCCGATCGCCAATGATCCAAGGTTCGCGGCGGATTTGCAGCGGGAGGTGGACAAGGCGAGGGATGATCTGAATGTTCCTTCGGTTTATCCGATTTTCTCCCTGGGGTTAACCTATCGGTTCTAGGGTTTGGCAACGTCTACCGGGCTAAGGCTTGGTAGACGTTCTGACATTAATGATGTGCCAATGCATTTACTACGGCTTCCACCGCATCGCCAACATGGGTACCGGATGCCACTCGTTAACCTATGGGGTAATTGCATTTGAAACATCACCTTTTTTCTCATACCGCGCGGGCGAAGCATTCGGGCGGGAATCGATCGAGAACACCAGAAATTTCCTGCTAAATGCTTCGCCCCTACGATACCGCCACCACCTCCCGAATCCGATCGACATAATCCGCCACTCCATCCGAATTCAATCGATACAACAACGGATTCGCAATTAATCGTGCCGTTGTGTAAAACAATGTCTCAATTTCAACTAACCCATTTTCCCGCAGCGTATTTCCCGTCGCCACCAAATCGACGATCGCCTCTGACATTCCTGTGATCGGTCCTAATTCCACTGACCCGCCCAAATACACAACCTCCACGGGCAAATCTAACTCCTTAAAATACTCCCGTGCGCAGTTGACAAACTTCGATGCCACCCGACCATGCATCGGCAAATCCAGGGGCGACTTGTAGGGACTCGAATTCTGCACCGCCACTGACATCCGACAGCCCCCATACTTCAGGTCCACCAAGTGGGCCACATTGGCCCCCTGCTCTCGCAACACGTCGTAGCCCACGATCCCCAAATGCGCCTGCCCATACTCCACATAGACCGACACATCCCCATTGCGTACCAATAACGCCTTCGCACGGCCCGTCGGGTCCTCAATCTGCAACTGCCGAAACCCTGGCTCCAAAAACGCACTAAAGTCTAACCCCACCTCCTGCAAAACCTTAATACTTTCCTTCAACAAAGAACCTTTAGGAATTGCGATCGTCAGCATGGCTAGGGCGATAATAAGAAAACTTGCTTTAATAGCCTAAGCCGAAACGCCCCCTCCACGCCATGCGCATCCTCCTCGTTGACGACGAAATTGAAATAGTGGATCCCCTCAGTCGTATCCTCCAGAAAGAAGGCTACGGTGTCGATGTCGCCCACAGCGGGCTAGAAGGCGAAACCCTCTCCCAGCAAAACCCCTACGACCTACTGATCCTCGACTGGATGATGCCCGGCAGATCCGGCGTCGAAATCTGCCAAACCCTCCGTCAAAAAGGCGATCCCGTCCCCGTACTCCTGCTCACCGCCAAGGACACCCTCGACGATCGCGTTGAAGGCCTAGACGCCGGAGCCGACGACTACCTCGTCAAACCCTTCGAACTGCGCGAACTCCTCGCTAGAGTCCGCGCCCTCCTCCGCCGCCCCAGCAACCCACCCACCCAGAAGCCCCAACTCAATTGCCTCCAAGTCGCTGACCTCAAGCTCGACATCCCCAACCAAGTGGCCTACCGGGGCGATCGCGCCATCGATCTATCCGAAAAGGAAAGCCAGCTCCTCGCCTACCTGATGTCCCAGCCCCAACAGCTCCTTACCCACGAACAGATCTACCAGCAAGTCTGGACCGAGGGCGAAACCCCCACCAGCAACACCCTCGCCGCCCAAATCCGCCTCCTCCGCCGCAAAATCGAACTGGGCAACGAAGCCCCCCTGATCCAAACCGTCTACGGCAAAGGCTATCGATTCGGTTTGATAGAATAGACAAAAACCATGAAACACCTCCTCCCACTCCTTTTTCTCCTTCCCACCACCCTTCTCCTCCCCCCCCAGATCGCAAACCACGCTGGCCCAGGCCCAACCCACCACCATCACCCCCAAAGCCCTAGCCAAGCGCCTGACCGAAACCCCCAAAGAAGTTTTCGTCGTAGATGTCCGCACCCAGGCCGAATTTGACCAGGGCCATATTCCGGGAGCGATCCATATCCCCATCGACAGTATCCAATCCGGCCAAGGCCTCAGGCAGATCCAAACCCAGATCCAAGGCCGTCAACTCGTCACCTACTGCTACTCAGGGGTGCGATCGCGCCTTGTTCTCAACCAACTCATCCCCCTCGGCATCCAAGGCCTTGACCTCGAAGGTGGCATCGTCGAATGGCGCAACCAAATCGATCCCAAAATGGCGGAGCCCTAAGTTAATAAAGATTTTTGACGTCAAATGTTCCGGATATTTATTTTTGGGAAGTATAGTTCAGTATATCCACTGAGTTACCCTGGAATCCTCCGCCATGTTTGACTTTTTTGCCGCCGCTGCCAATCCCTTCCAGACCAGCCCCAGCAATGCGAGTCCGTTCTCCCATGACGCCGGACTCCCAGCTTCCACCTTCCCGCCCGCCGCCGCCGCCAGTGCAGCCCCCCTAGCCACGGGCAATCCCATGCCCCCCGCCAACAACAAGGTGGATCTCGGCAGCAATAGCCCCATCGTCACCAGCGAAGTCCCTGCCCCCACCCCACCCATCGTCATCATCGTCACCAACGAAACCCCCAGCGACGTAGGCACCCCGGATCCAGATATCTTCTTCTTCTAAGGTGCAATAGAAGCCAGGGAAGCCTGAGCCCGCTCCGCCACCTGGGCCTCCGAATCACTCGCCAAGCGTCGCAGCGCCGCCAGCACATCGACGCCATCAAAATGCCCCAGGGCATCCGCCACCCGAAACCGCATCTGCCAATCGGAATGGTCCGCCATGGGCACCAGATAGGGGATCGCCCTGGGATCCTTCAATTCTCCCATGGAACCCACCGCCGCTGTCTGGAGTAGCTCATTCTCGGCACCGATCGCCCGCTCCAGCAGTTCAAACCGCGCGGGTCTCCCAGTTCCCCCAGGGCCGCCACAATACTGAACTGGACAATCCACTCAGGGGTCGCCCGTACAGCGCCTCCAAATCCTCAAAGGCCTCCGTCAGCCGCAAACCCGCGATCGCATCCGCCGCCGCCGCCTGCACATCCGGCTCCGCATCCGCCAGACCCGAGCGCAAAATCGCCAGGGAACGGGGCAAATCCACCTGACCCACACTCGCCATAAAGGAAACCGCCGCATACCGGACCCGCACATTCTGATCCTTCGTCAAGGGCGCAACCAAATCAAAGGCAACCGCCGCATCCATCTTACGTGCTTCATTAATCACCCGAATGCGATCGCCCTGGGCCGGAGATAGCAAAAGTTCTCGCGCAGCGGCTAAATCCATGATTTGTATTACCTGATTCAAAATGTTTAGTCCATCTTCCCACTGAATCAGCCCCCTATGCGCCGACACCATTTTCATCAGGCTGCTCAAAGCGAGGCTGGCTCGGCATTTCGCATTTGATTTTGCCCACCACCTTAGGTTTACTTTCCGTAACGATCGTGGGTTTACCGTTCTTGAGGGCGGGTTTGGTGGTCCGGATCATCACCGTATTCGGGGAGACTTGGCAGGACTTGGTGATCGTGTAGCCCGTGGTTTTGGAACTGGGTCCCTGCCAGACGGCGTAGAGGTCTAGGTCATACTCGCCGCCAGTCACCTTCCCCTTGAGGCCCCACCAGCTATTTTCCGCAAAGCGAATCTTTTGCCTATCGAGTTTGGCCTGGACCTCCGTATTCAACTTTGGCATCTCGCGGTTCATCTCCAGCAGCCAGCGCTCAACTTCGGGCCAGCTCATGGTGGCGAACTTCTTGCGCAGCTCATCCTCGGCCGTTCGCAGCACATCCCGCCCACGCGAGAAATTCTCATCCTGGCCCAGATTCACCACAAAGGCACTACGATCGAAGCGATCGGCCCGCAGGCTCGGATAGTCGCTCAGCCAGCCCTGGAGCACAAAGTAAAACTGGAACCAGCAGGCAATCAGCAGATGGCTCAAGGTCAGCAGCAACATGCCCTGCCGCTTACTCAAGGCAGGCTTCGTCCACTTGGGGGTCTTGGTATCATTGTCTGTGGCAATGAAATTGGGTAGGACTGCGATCACCGCCGACAGGGGCGGCCAAAGAATCAGCGCCGTGGACCAGGGCACAAACCGCACCGTACTGACCAAAAATCCCCCCATCAATCCCCCGACGATCCAAGGCCCTGAGAACCAGTCACTGACCGTCATGGTCTTCTTGTTCTCATAGACAAACCACCAGGTGCTCAAGATCAGCCAGATCCAGCCGCAGGAGGAAATCAAGTCCCGCACCCAGCCCTGGACCAACCCCGCCAAAAACACACTAAAGATACTCATCAATAGGAGTGTCTGCCAGGAAGCAAACTGGGGTGGAGTCAGTTGCTTGCGTAGATCTTGAATAAACTCTTGCATAGGGATTTGGGTATGAACAGGGCTTTAGTGGACAAACAGGCGGAGGGCCAACAGCAAACTGATCGCCGAAAAGCTGGCCGCATTGGCCCAGAGAATTGCCAGGGGACGACTCGGCCCCAACTGGAAATCCGCATGAACGCGCTGGCGACCTCGAAACTTACCCGGATCAAAGGCAGTCTTCTTCTCGATCGGGGCCTTCTCCAGGATCATATCCAGCCACTCCGCCCCCTGCAATTTCAGCAAAAAGGTTCCCAAAAACATCCCAAACCCTACCAACACCACGGGCACCGGGATCGTCTTGATCCCAAAGAACACATACCCAATCAATTCCTTCCGCCAGTCCGCCGCCAACAGGGGCTCGACGATAAAGAAGACCATCCAACCCACCGCCGTCGCCAAAAGGTTCGTTGTGGCCGCATACTGCATGCTCAGCTTCCGGGGAATGCGCAGTTGGGCCTGAAGGATCACCCCCTCAATGGCGATCGCCAGCAGTAAAAACATAATTTGGAAAGCCACCGCACGCAGCGGCATTACCCCGGTAAAGGTTCCCATGTGAAGCACTACACTCTTATAGATGTACTGATTTTATGCGCGCGGGCCAGGTTTGTCGCATCAACTTTCTCCCAGGCTCCCTCAAAGGCTCACCACGCTATATCTAGCGTCTATTTTCAAAAAAAGCTTGATCAAAACCTAGAAGCGGGTTACTATACGCCTGCACATCATTCAATCACTGCTTGCTCGAACAAGCCATCTACTCTAGGGTCATGCAGTAGAGCTTGTTCGGGCGGTTTTTATTTTTTGGGTCCATACTCCCTATTCCTTAATCTCTTTGGTCCTGTCCTATGGCACGCGCAAGCATCGGCATTGTTACCGCTCAATCGCGATCGGAACGGGTTGCGGGCCAGATTCATGTCTATGATGGGGCGGGCAAGGGCAAGTCCCAGGCGGCACTAGGGGTAGTGTTGCGATCGATTGGTTTGGGCATACAGAATTTCTCCCAGACCAGGGTACTACTGCTGCGGTTTCTCAAGGGGCCGGGGCGAATCTATGACGAAGATGGGGCGATTCAGGCCCTGCAAAGTGGGTTTCCCCATTTGATTGACCAGGTGCGCACCGGGCGGGCGGAGTATTTTGGCCGCGATGAGATTACCCGCTTCGATCGTCTGGAGGCGCAGCGGGGCTGGGATGTGGCTCGGGGGGCGATCGCCTCAGGCCTCTATTCCGTGGTGGTGATGGATGAGTTGAACCCGGTGCTGGATTTGGGGCTGCTGGATTTGGACGATGTGATCAGCACCCTCAAGCGCAAGCCGGAGCAGATGGAGGTGATCGTCACGGGTCGTGGTGCGCCGCAGAAGCTGATTGATATCGCCGATCTGCACTCGGAGATGCGGCCCCACTACCATGATGTTCAGCTTGAAGCAGGCATGGGGGGCATTGAGATCTACACCGGAGCGGGCAAAGGCAAGTCCACAAGCGCCCTAGGTAAGGCGCTCCAGGCGATCGGCAAGGGCATCAGCCAGGACAAGTCCCACCGGGTACTGATTTTGCAGTGGCTGAAGGGCGGCAAGGGCTATACGGAGGATGCGGCGATCCAGGCCCTGCGGCAGAGCTATCCGAGCTTGGTCGATCACCATCGATCGGGGCGAGATGCGATCGTATGGCGGGGGCAGCAGCAGGAACTGGACTACATTGAGGCGGAGCGGGGCTGGGAGATTGCGCGATCGGCCATTGCTTCGGGGATGTACAAGACGATTATTCTCGATGAACTCAATCCCACGGTGGATTTGGAGCTATTGCCCGAGGAGCCGATCGTCCAGGCCCTCCTGCGCAAACCTAAGGATACGGAAGTGATCATCACGGGCCGCTGCAAAAATCCACCCGCTTACTTTAATCTAGCCAATGTTCACTCGGAGATGATTTGTCACAAGCACTACGCAGAACGCGGGGTAGATCTGAAGCGAGGTGTGGATTTCTAGGCGATTGGGTATTCTGGAGCAGGGCGCAATTGATCGATCCGTGAACCTGTTGTTATTTTGCCAACTGCTATGACTGATGCCGGAAAACTGTCCGAGGAAGCCGCAAAACCCCTTTTAAAACTTGCCAGTACGACGCCTGTGCTGGAGGTGATTCGCCAGATAAGTCAGGCCCACAGCAGTTTTGCCCTGGTGATGGATGAAGCGGGCAAGCTGGTGGGGATTTTTACGGAGCGGGATCTCGTCCGATCGGTGGCCATGGATGAGGCCCTGGAGCAGATGCAGATTAATCAGGTGATGTCTCCGGCGGTGATTACAATCAATGCGGCCCAGGCCGGGGATGCCATAGCCGTACTAGATTATTTTCAGCGCTACGAAATTCGTCATTTGCCCGTGGTGGATGGGAACGGCCAGGTGCAGTCGGTTTTGACGGCAAAGGAAGTGCGATCGATGTTGGGGCCAAACGACATGCTGCGGCTGCGGCAGGTGGAAGAGGTGATGAGCCGCCAGGTGATCCATGTGCCACCTTCGCTCAAGCTCGATCGCGTGGCCCAGGTGATGTCGGTCCATCGGGTGAGCTGTGTGGTGGTGGTGTCGGCGGAGAGTTTGGAGCAGGAGGTTTCGACCCAGTCGCCCAGGGCGCTGATGCCGATCGGAATTTTGACGGAGCGCGATATTGTGCAGATGTTTGCACTGGAGGTGGATTTGGGGGCGACTTCGGCGGAGGCGGTGATGAGTGCGCCCTTGATGCCGATCGAACGACATACCAGCCTCTGGGAGGCCCACCTGCAAATGCAGCAGTATCGGGTGCGGCGATTGGTGGTGTTGGGGCGGCAGGGGGAATTGGTGGGGCTGGTGACGCAGACGAGTATTCTGCGATCGCTCGATCCCCTGGAACTGGTGCGGCAGATCGATGCGATGCAGGGGGCGATCGATCGCTCTACCCAGCAGTTACAGGCGGAGGTGACCGCGCGCCAGCAGCAAGCGGCGGAACTCCAGCTTTTGCATAAAAAATTGCAGATCGCCAACCAGGAATTGAGCGCCCTGGCCTATGCAGATGGCCTGACCCAGGTGGCCAATCGGCGCAGTTCGATCGATCCCTCGCCCAGGAATGGCAGCGGCTGCGACGGAGAAGGGCAGTATGGCTTTGGTGCTCTGCGATGTCGATCATTTCAAGGCCTTTAATGATTTCTATGGCCATGGGGCGGGGGATGACTGTCTGCGGCAGGTGGCGAGGATTTTGACGGAGGGGTTGCAGCGATCGTCCGATGAGGTGGCCCGCTATGGGGGTGAGGAGTTTGCGATTTTGCTGCCGAATACGGAGATGGCGGGGGCAGTGCGGCTGGTGGAGCGGATTCAGCAGGAGATGGTTCGGGCGGGGCTGGTCCATGGTAAGGGGGGCGCCGGGGAGTTGGTCACCTTGAGTTTTGGAATAGCTAGCTGTGTACCAAGTTTTGCCCTGTCCTTTGCGGATTTGTTGACAGCGGCGGATCGGGCAATGTATCAATCAAAGGAACAGGGGCGCAATACCTATCGCTGTGCGGTGGAAAATGAGGCCACGAGTAAACCGAAGTTTCGCATTATTGATCCGGAGTAAAGGCTCTATGCTGGTTGTACAGATTACGGATACCCATTTGTTTGCGGAGCCTGAGGGCGAGATGTTTGGCTGTCGGACGCGGGAGACGTTTGATACTGTCATTGAGGCGATCGCTCAGCTAGAAACCAAGCCCGATCTGCTGCTATTGACGGGGGATGTTTCCCAGGATGATTCGGTGGCGTCCTATGTCTATGTTCGATCCAGGTTGCAGGATTTGAATATTCCGAGCTATTGGCTGCCGGGAAACCATGACCAGGAAGAGGGGGCGAGTGCATTTTTGCATGGGGGCTGTGTCTCTGCCGAGAAAGATTTTTATGCTCGGCGGATGGCAGTTTATTTTATTAGATTCCATGGTGCCGCAGCAGCCCCATGGGGAGCTATCGCAGCAGCAGTTAGATTATTTAGATACGAAGTTAACTACAAACTTGCCAACGCTAATTGCAGTGCATCATCAGCCGATCGCCTGTGGTTTGACCTACATGGACGGCATGGGTTTGCGCAATGGTGAGATGTTGTTGGAGCGGATCGATCGCGCCCCCCAGGTAAAGGTCGTACTGAATGGCCATATTCACCATGCCTTTGCTGAACTACGCCAAGGCGTTCATTTCCTGGGGACACCTTCGACCTGTGTGCAGTTGAAGCCGATGCAGGAGAAGGCGGAGGTGGACTCTATGCCTGCGGGGTTTCGACTGTTGTGGTTAGAATCGGGAGGCGAGGTGGAGACAGAGGTGCGGCGGGTGGGGAAGGACTACCCCAGCGGGTAATGGTGCGAAAGATTCGGCTTCCCTACTATGAATTCATGGGCAAACCGCTCACAGATTCATCTATACCAACCGAGCATCACCATGGTCCTGCAAAAGTTATTCGTTAAGACCGTCCGTTTCGTCGTCCTAGCCCTCGCCATTCTCTGTTTCACCCACAGTAATCCCGCGATCGCCGCGCCCACAAAACCATTAACCTTCCAAGCCCCCATCCGAGGCGGCATCCTCAACGTCAACACCGAATTCTTCCCCAACCAACCTGAAGTTCCGGCCCCGACCATCATTCGGCAGGCCATCCTCAGCCTCCCCCGAGGCCAAACCGGCACCATCACCAATATCACCATCACTGGCCCCAGCGCCACCCCCGGTGAGAAAGGCATTGTCTTCCAATGCAGCAACGTCAAAATCAAAGATGGTCTAGACCTGATCAAAGCCTGCGGTGGCCCCGCTGAGTTGCGCCCTGGTGGAAAACTAGTCTACAAGGCCACAGGCGGTAACTTCTTCCCCAGACCCAACTTCACCCTGGGTGTGACCTTGCTCCCAGACTTTGCTACCAAAGCCTAGATTGTGACGGAACTCGTTCAATTCATCGGGGGGCCTTCTTTGGGAGTTTTCCCACCCTTTTCTATCGCCATTTTCTGGAGTCTCTGTTTGACGAAGGCTATACGATTATTGCCCTGCCCTTTCGGTTTAGTTTCCGCCATTGGCCGATCGCGATCGATCTATTCCGAGAACAGGAAATGATTCGTCGGGAACTCTTGAGCCGCAATCTACCTGGACAGGAAATCTACGCCGATAAAAGCAAGTATGCCTGGATTGGCCATAGCCTAGGGTGCAAATATATTGCACTGCTGGAATTCCTCAGCACCCAAACCGTTCAACAAAGCCCTGAAGTGACAGCATTAATTGCAGCTGCTGGATTAGAGGAAGTGTCCATTTTCGATCAGCCATCCTTGCTGCTAGCGCCGGACATCAGTGATACCGAAAGTGCTATTCCAGTGAAGGCGATCGCCCAGTTCATCGACCAGATAACAGTCTTCGGCATTCCCCTCGGTGCCCATCCAAAACGGCAGGAAACCCAAGAATTTATCCAGCGTAGCAATCTGTTCAATCTAACGGCATTAATTTCCTTCCAGGCTGATACGGTAGCAGGCAGTCTAGGCGATCGCTACAAAGATACCAAAACCAGGGCCAACAGTGATGTCCTATGGTTTTTTGAGTATTTCAACACAAAGGCATTCCCCATCCTTCACCAGGAGCTCCCTGGCAAACATCTAGAACCCGTAGGACTACGGTTTGGGCAGAACATTGTCGATCTCAACCCCCTTGATAAATTTATCGCCCCCTTGGCAACCAGGAAACTTGAAAAGGTGGCGATCGAGTTTCTCTCAAAACTGGCGTCCCATGGACAAGAAGAGCAGAGACTGCCTAGGGAGGACAAGGAAGTTGAGCACTATGCCTCAAGATAGAAGCTGGATCCAGCAAAGACTGATCTATCCCTGGATAGAGGCCGTTGGACAATCGCCTAGGTTAGATTGGATTCAAACGTTCTATCTTGACCATGGGCCTAAAACACTATAATCGGTCTATTCTCTTCCTTCCATCTCACACCCATGCTGACCCTAACTCCCGAACAGGAAAACCTGATCCAAACCCACCTAGCCACTGGACGCTATGCCAATGCTGAGGAAGTGCTCGCGATCGCCCTTCAACTATTCACCCACCTCGACCAGGAGCACCAAACCTGGCTCCACGAGACCCAACAGAAAATCAAGGCTGGAATCGCAGAACTCGATCGGGGTGAAGGCATCGATGGCCCGACCGCGATGAATCACTATCTCCAAAAGTTTCAAGCCGCCCGATCAGACTCTGCACCATGAACTTCATTCTCGCACCCAGTGCAACAAGGGACCTAGACCAACTTTCTGAATACTATTTCAACACCAACGTTGAAGCCGGGGAGAAGCTATTCACCCTACTCAATCAGCGGTTTGAGCAACTCACTAAATTTCCCCATCTTGGTAAGCCCTATCCCCATCTCGACCCCAGTATCCGAGGCCTGATCGCTGGGAAACATATCATTTTCTACCGTGTCACCCAAGATCAGGTGGAAATTGTCCGCATTGTTCAAGGACAACAAGACCTAAACAAGTTTTTTAATCCGAATTAGATGCTTGATCGTTTTACGCATCCTTCCGGCCCACGGCATAAAACAGCAAATACTCATGCCACACCCCCTCCGGCTTGAGTGCTGCAGCGATCGCCCGATCGAATCCCGCTTTAATCGCCGTCAATTTCGCCTCATCCAACCCCGGCAACGGGTCATGGGGGTGAAACCACATCCGCCCATTCCAGCGCCCCTGGGCCGATCCCAAGGCCATCCAATCGCCCCAATCTACTAGATTCACCTCGGGCGATCGAAACCCCGCCGTCAGCAACATATCCCGACAACGCTCCACCGTACCCAGCGGATAGTGCAAATTCGGCAGCGTGATCCCCTCCTCCGCGCAGGCTTGCAGAATATAGGGCGTAAAAAATGAATCCACCGAAGAACAGCTAAAACAGACCGTCCCCCCCGGCTTCAACCACTGATACCACCGCCGCAAAGAAGCCGCAATATCCACAAACAGGACGATCGCACTCGAACAATAGATCCGATCGAAGGACTCCGAGGGCACCATAAAATCGGCCTCGTCTATTTCCAGCCACTCGACATTATTCACCCCCGCCTGGGCCGCCTTCACCCAAGCCTTCTCCAAATAGGACGGCGTCAGGTCCAAGCCCACCACATGGCCCCCCGGCCCCACCTGCTGCGCCGCCGCGATCGCCACATAGCCCGTCCCCGTAGCCACATCCAACACGCGATCGCCCATACTGGGAGGGGCATAGACCAGATGCTGGAGGGCGCGATCGCGGGTCATATCCGTATCGTAGTTCTCCCGCGCCGTATAGAAATCGACGATGCGTCGCTGATAGGCATTCAACATCTGCATAGACAAGCCAAGACCCTAACCATTCCAACCGATTCCCCCATAAAAACACAAACTCCAGCTTCTCCAACAAAAACCATCGATTCATTCAACATTTCGGGCCTCAAATATAGTACATAGGGCTGGAGGACCGATGGCGATCGCTCCTGTCCCAGAGATCCTGAAGTGTAGTTTGGTCCAGGGTTGTTCTGGTGGTCTGGTGGATCTGCTCCCAAACCTGGTGAATCGCAGACTGTTCAGGGCTGACAGATGTTGTTTCCCCAGGGGCATTCTGGGAGCCGTTCAGGAGCGACACCACCTCTAGTAGCGAAATAGACTGCGGCTCCCGCGCCAAAAGATAGCCCCCACGGGCACCTCGAATACTTTTGATGATCCCACCTCGCCGTAAAACCAGCAAAATCTGCTCTAGATAGCGCTCAGGGATAGCCCCATGCTGGGCCGTAATCTGATTGACCTTCATCGCCTTACCCTGGGCCGATCCATCAATTAACGCCATCAAGGCAAGCAAGGCATATTCGGTTTTGGGTGTGAGTTCCACAGTAAGACTAGATCGCGGGCAACGATCGTCATTGTACTGGACTTCCCTGTGATCCCATCGAAAACAGTCATTAATCCACAGCATCTTAGTCGGAATTAGTATTTTAATTTTACAAAAGCTTAAAAAGAGTACATCTCAATCCACGGTCATTTAGTCGTGATTAAAATTTTTGTCTGGACTTTTTGAGTGGAGTGGGTTAATCTTGGTTCCATCAAAGAACAGTATCTCGACTGAATAATTGTGGATTTTATTAATGGAGAGGTTGACTCATGGGGTATAGGAATTTCAGGCATTTGGTGGGATGGCAAGCGGGCTTGTTGGTCCTGGCGATGGTGGGAGGCTGCAGTTCTGCTGGGGGCGGTGGACAGCCTGATGTTGAACTGACCTTGGTTTCCTTCGCGGTCACTAAGTCGGCCCATGACGCAATCATTCCGAAATTTGTGGAGAAATGGCAGCGAGAGAAGGGACAGCGGGTTCGCTTCAAGCAGAGCTACGGCGGATCGGGTTCCCAAACGCGGGCCGTGGTGGATGGTCTCAAGGCCGATGTGGTGCATTTGGCCCTAGGCTCGGATGTGGCGAAAATTGAGCAGTCGGGTTTGATTCAGCCCGGTTGGGAACAGGAATTGCCCAATGGAGCGATCGTCTCCAAATCCGTGGCGGCGATCGTCCGGCGCGACGGCAACCCCAAGGGCATCCAGGACTGGGCCGATCTGGCAAAGCCCAACATCAAATGGATTACAGCGGATCCCAAGACCTCGGGGGTAGCCCGCTGGAATTTCTTGGCTCTGTGGCAGTCGGCGGTCAAGGCCGGATTCGATGATGCCAAGGCCCTGGAATTTGTGGGCAAGGCCTATGGCAATGTGCCGATCCTGACCAAAGATGCCAGGGAGGCCACGGATGTCTTCTTTAAACAGGGCCAGGGGGATGCCTTGGTGAACTACGAAAATGAGGTTTTATTTGCCCAGAGTAAGGGGACCAAGGTGGATTATGTTGTGCCGAAGGTGAATATTTCGATCGACAATCCGATCGCCGTTGTGGATAAAAACGTCGATGCTAAGGGTACCCGAGAAGTAGCGGAAGCCTTTACACAGTATCTATTTTCCCCAGAAGCTCAGGCAGAATTTGCCAAGGTTGGATTTCGGCCCGTGGATGCGACGGTGGCCAACAATCCAGAGAACCAAAGCAAATACCCTAAAATTGATGCCTTAGCTACTGTGAAGAACTTTAAGGGCTGGCCGGAAATCCAGAAGAAGTTCTTTGCCGATGGAGCGGCTTTTGACCAGATTCAGGCGCAAAAGAAATAGGGGACCCATGCAAGAAGTTATTACGCGCCCCCGCAAGTCTAGCCTCAAGCTCCCCTGGGCTTGGCAGTTGACGATCGGCTATTTGACGATTATGCTGCTGCTGCCCGTCAGTGCCATGGTGCTCAAGGCCTCGACTACACAGCCCGCCGACTTTTGGCGGATTGCGGTCAGTCCTATTGCCCTAAGTACCTATGATGTAACGTTTACCACAGCATTGATTGCAGCTTCAGTAGATGGGTTGTTTGGCACCTTGATTGCTTGGGTATTGGTGCGCTGTGAGTTTCCGCTGAAGCGAGTGGTGGATGCTTCTATTGATCTGCCCTTTGCTCTGCCGACAGCGGTGGCGGGGTTGACCCTGGCGACAGTCTACGGAGACAAGGGCTGGCTAGGGGGACTGCTAGCCCTGCTGGGAATTAAGGTTGCCTTTACGCGCCTGGGGGTGGGGGTGGCAATGGTGTTTATTTCCTTGCCCTTTGTGGTGCGGACGGTACAGCCTGTGTTGGAGGAATTGGAGGTGGATGTGGAGGAAGCGGCCTGGTGTCTAGGGGCCACACCTTGGCAGACCTATACAAAGGTAATTTTGCCTCGGCTATTTCCGGCGATCTTGACCGGGGTGGCTCTAGGCTTTTCCCGCGCGGTGGGGGAATATGGCTCGACTGCAATCATTGCTTCCAATACACCCTTTCAAGATTTAATTGCACCTGTGTTGATTTTTCAGCGTCTAGAACAGTATGACTATGTTGGGGCAACGGTGATTGGTTCTGTTCTGCTGGGGATCTCTTTACTGATTTTGCTCGTGATTAATCTGTTGCAGTCCTGGAGTCGGAAGTATGACTAATCACAAACCTGGGACAGGCCAATATGATTGGATTTTGATTACGATCGCGATCGCCTTCCTTTCCCTAATCTTCTACATCCCAGCCATCAACGTATTTTATCAAGCCTTCAAGGGCGGTGTGGGACCATTTCTGAACAACCTCGGTCGGCCTGATTTTCTCTATGCGGTGCGACTGACGGTTTCACTGGCGGCGATCGCCGTGCCTCTGAACGTCGTATTCGGTCTCTGTGCGGCTTGGGCCGTAACTCGGCGGCGGTTTCGGGGAAGGGCCTTGCTCCTGAGCATAATTGACTTGCCCTTTTCCATTTCGCCTGTGGTGGCGGGCATGATGCTGATTTTGCTCTATGGTCGGCAAGGCTGGTTTGGGGATTGGCTCCAGCGTCACGGGTTGAATGTGATTTTTGCCTTTCCTGGGATGGCCATGGCGACGATTTTTGTCAGTATGCCTTTTATTGCTAGGGAGATCATCCCTGTGCTAGAAGAATGCGGCAAAGAACAGGAAGAAGCGGCCAAAACCCTTGGGGCCAGTAGTTGGCAAACCTTTTGGCTGGTCACCTTTCCCAATATTCGCTGGGCCTTACTGTATGGTGTGATTCTGACCAATGCGCGGGCCATGGGCGAGTTTGGTGCGGTTTCTGTGGTGTCGGGGAATGTGGCCAATGAGACCCAGAGTTTGCCCCTGTTTGTGGAGGAGACCTACAAGCAGTATGAAACGGAGGCGGCCTATTCTGCGGCGGTGGTACTGGCCATCCTGGCGATGGTGACGTTGGTATTGAAGGCATTTTTAGAGCGCCGAACCCAGGCAAAGTAGTAGGGGGTATCCTAGGGGAATAATCGCTACCCAGTTATACCCATGGTTCGGATTCCAGCACCGATCGCCGATCGCCTACGCACTACCCCCACCGTTCCAGAAGATTCTCTCCTGCTGCGAATTCTAGCCCAGGGCCTGGTTTCGATCGGGATTCTGGCGACCGATCTGGTGGCGGAGGGCTCTATGGCCTGGTGGGCTGTGCCCCTGAGTTTTCTAGGCGCGGCCTGGAGCTGGCGACAGCGTCGAAGTTCTAACATAGCAGTGAAGTTTTTGCTGGCGATCGGCATGCTGCTAGCTCTGGTGGCCTTCTTCTCAAACCTGATCGTGGGCCAGCAGATGAATGATACCCGCTTGGCCTTAGTGGGGCTGCTGGTGCAGGTGCAGGTGCTTCACAGTTTTGACCTGCCTCGGCGCAAGGACCTGGGCTACTCCATGGTGATCGGCTTGATCCTGATGAGCGTCGCCTCGACCCTGAGCCAAACCATGGCCTTTGGGGGAATGCTGTTGGCCTTTGTCTGCCTGGCGGTGCCTGTGCTGATGATGGACTATCGATCGCGCCTCGGACTCTCCAAGTGGGCCATGAGCCGAGGTGGGCGAGTCGATTGGTCGGGGTTGCCTGTGATCTTAGGCTTGGTGCTCTTGCTGGGCTTAGGCCTATTTGCCGTCATGCCGAGGTTTCCGGGCTATCAGTTGCGGGCCTTTCCGATGAGTGCGCCGATCGCTATCAAGGAGACGTTTAACAACCAGCAGATTCGCAATCCGGGCTACGTGGGGGGTGGCCGACCTGGCTCTGGCCGGGGCGCCAACCCGGCCCAGGGCAAATCCCCCAGTGAGGGGGCTGGAGAGGTCGATGACACCATCTACTCGGGCTTCAATACCAAGATGAACCAAAACCTGCGGGGTCAGATGAAGCCGATCCCCGTGCTGCGGGTGCGATCGCAATCCCCAGGATTCTGGCGGGTTTTGGCCTTCGATCGCTATACGGGCCAAGGCTGGGAGCTGGGGCGCAATAACCAGACGAAAACGATGAAGCGGCCTGACTTCACCTACCAGTTCTATATCCCCCGGCCCGTTATCCTGTCCAAAACCAAAGATATTGTCCAAACCTACACGCTCCTGACGGACCTGCCCAACCTGATCCCCTCCATGACTGTCCCCAAGGAAGTGTTCTTCCCCACCCAGGAGCTGGCGATCGACTCAGAACTGGGCCTAAGATCCCCCGCCGACCTGTCCGAGGGGCTGACCTACACGGTGATTTCGGAGGTGCCCCTGCGCGATCGGACAAAACTCCAGAAGACGCGATCGCAATTGCCCAGCGATCCCGGTGGCGTCTACACCCAGATGCCCGAGGCGCTCAGAGCCAAGGTACGCGCCAAGGCCGAGGCCCTGCTGGCCCAATCCACGAACCCGATTACGTCGGATTACGAGAAGGCCCTATATCTAGCCCAGGCGCTCAAACAGCGTTACAAGGTGCGCTACGACCTGCCCTACCTAAAACCCGGTGAGGACATGGTGGAGGCGTTTTTGTTCAAGTTTGAAGGGGGGTATCCGGACCATTTCTCGACGGTGCTGACGGTGATGCTGCGATCGCTGGGTCTATCGGCCAGGCTGGCGGCGGGGTTTGGGCCGGGGCAGTTTAATCCGTTTACGGGGTTGTATACGGTGCAGAATGTGGATGCCTTTACGGTGACGGAGGTATTTTTCAATAAGTATGGCTGGTTTGCCTTTGACCCGATTCCGGGCCATCCGCTGCTGCCGCCGAGTGTGGAGGAGAATCAGACGTTTAGCGTACTGAAACAGCTTTGGAATTGGGTGGCGGGGTGGCTACCGAGTCCTGTGGCGGGGTTTTTGACTAGTAGTTTTGGTTGGTTGATGGGGGTGTTGGCGG
>JAAUSA010000053.1 GCA_012031975.1 Alkalinema sp. RU_4_3
TCGGCAACAGCCCCAACCCCACAAACCCCGTATTCCCCAACATCCCCGCCAGCACAAAACTCCCCTGCTCGGGGCCCGGGTATACAGGGGCTCCTCCCCCCCCGCCAGCCGCATCAAACCCTGGGCCGTCCCCCAGCCAACAAAATCCCAAACAACAGCGTCGAAACCGTAATCAACGGCACCAAGCCCACATCCCCGGACAGATCCGTATAGCGAGCCAAGGAGAAAATCTGCCAAGGCACGCCTACCCAATACAACCCGCGTCCCAAAATCCTCGGCAAACTCTCCGGCGTAAACCGCAAAGCAATAATCCCCAATCCCACCCAAAAAACCAGCGGGGAATAGGCCTGAACCAGCGTTTCAAACATGTTTTAACCAGATAGCCACCAAACCCCTACGTCCATCATAGGCCCTTACCAACTCTCAATCTTCCATTGATTGTCCTGTTTGACAAATCCATAGGTCAGGCTGAGGTTGTCCTGGCGCGTATCGCTCAGATTTCCCCCCGTGTAGAACTGCTCAAACTCCTCAACGGTGGCCGTCACCGAGGCTTTCTTGGGATCGCCCGGATTCACCTCCACCTTGTCCACCTTGATGGCATGTTTGTAGTCCTTGTACCAGCCCTCGGTCTTGGCTTCGGCGGAATAGCGCTGCCATTCGGCGAGTTTGCTGCCCGTCAGGACTTGGGTGAGCTGGTCGGCGGTGTAGCTCGATCCCATGGCGCCCCGTTTGGCGGTCAGCCAGAGTTCGAGGACCTGTTTGGCGGTCTCGGGGGTGAGATCGCCCTGGATACCTCCGGCGATCTCCTCGGGCAACGGCAGCACGGGCTTGTCCAAGGTGATATTCAGGCCGTCCATGCTGACCGGAGCGATCTGGGGGGCGGTGGCTAGCTTGTTCGGTTGGGGTTTGAGCATGCGGATCAGCAGGAAGCCTGCCAGGGTGACAAGACCAATGCCCAGCAGCCAAAACCATTTGGGGCCTTCCTCGGCTTCCTCTGGGGGCGGGGACTTGCGGCGACGGGGCGTGGGCTCAAGCGCGACATTGGTGGGGGGTTTGCCATTGCTGCTGGCGGTAAGGGGGGGCATGGCGGGTGCCTCGGCCTGGGGGTTGCTTTCGACCCAGTAGTCCGCTGGGCCTTCAAGTACGGGGGCGGGTTCGGCGATCGGTTCGGCGATCGGACTGTTGGTGAGTTTGCCCGTGGGGGGGCGCTTGTCCTTGGCGACTTTGCCGGATATGGCTAGGGCCGTTCCCGCTGCCACAGCAGGGGCTGCCCAACCGCCCGATCGACCTTCGGGTTCGGGTTTGCTCGGGCGCTCTTGGATGCGGGTTCGGGGGGCTGGCTGGTTGATCCATTTGCCAGCGGCGTTGATGTCGGGTTCGGCGGGCAGCTCCTCTAGGTAGGCCTGCACCTGTTCGTCGGCGAAGTAGCTGCGTAGGGTGATGGACTGGTCCATCAGGTCCCGGAAATGGGGGAAGACTTCCTCGCGGAACCAGCGTTCGGTGTAGAGGCATAGACCCGGTAGGAGATCCGGGGCGCCCTTGGAGTTCGATCGAATGAAGGATAAAGGCTCGTATTCCTGGCTGCGCTCCAGGGCCTTGCTGGCCTCCTCGGTCTGCCCCAGCAGCAGGGCACAGACGGACTGCTCCAGGTAGACATCCTGGCGCCCCCCCAGACGGGTCAGCATGGCCTTGGCCCGCCGCACCAGGGCAGGCTCACTGCGGGAGAAGCCCTTGGCGAGCAGGGCATAGACGGCAAGGTAGGTGGCCACTCCGCTGGGCCTGCGCGCCTCGGCTTCAAACAATGTCTGCTGCTCATCCACCGTCAGGTAGTCCCGCAACTGCTGGACAAACCGCAAAAAGTCTTCGACGCCCAGGCCCGACTGGTCGTTGCCGTTGCCGTCGATGCCGCCGCGCTCATCGAGCATTTCCTGGAGGAGCTGCTTGCCGCGATCGCGCCTCGGGGAAGTGGCATCGTTGTCGGCCAGCATGGCGAGTATCCGGTAGGGCCGCAGTTTGTACAGGTCGGACTGGATCTCGCTCCGTACGCCCGCGAACAGTCCCTCGCGCAGCAACAGCTCCTGTCCGGTTTCGAGGGCCTCGGAGGCGTTGTCGTAGCGGGCCTGCTGCCATTCCTCGCGGCCCAGTTCTAGGCAGGCGAGGGCGAGGGTCAGGACGATGTCGCCTAGGGCCTCCTGGGGATCCCCAAAGGCGCCGCTCTGGAGACTCGTGGCATTGCCGCTGGTCAGGTAGGGGCGGCCCAGCTTGAGGACCCATTCGTACTCCCCTAGCTCCTGGAGCAACAGCAGCGCCCCCAAAAAACGCGATTCATCAATATCAATTTCTAGGCCGCTATGTTCTCCGGTTGGATCCACACTAGCGTCCGTCTCCTGACTGTTGGCCAGGAACCTCGCGTCGTAGGTGCGTCTCGTCTCGGGGTCAGAGAGCATGTCATAGGCTTGATTGAGCAGGCGCGCGCGGGATTCCACCGCGTTGTTGGAGAACTCGCGGCGGGGGGCCTGCAGGAGCCGTTCGGATTTCGCCTGCTTGAGTTGTTCAGCAGTGGCGAGGATGGGCAGCCCCAGAATCCGGTAATAATCAAGCGGAATACGCACAGTTGGCTTTCCCCAGCGGTGACGAACGTAGATTGAGATTGGCATTGTACTGGAGAGGTGCGCGATCGCGCGATCGGTTTGACTCGCCCAGCCAACTTTCCAATCAAAATTTAGACAACATCATACATGGTCCGCAAGGAATTGGAGGCCTTTTGACAGGAATCCCCTGAGAAGTTGGGGTGGTTTGGCCCGTTGATCTATTTGATCTTTGCTACCCTGGGGCGGTATTTTAGGTGGTTAGCAGAATTGTCAAACAGCCACAGACAGCAAGAAACCCCTATGGTCCAGGAAAGATTACCAGCGTTCCCCACGACTCCCGCCAAGGTGGATAGAGCCACTGGCCTCCGTCTCTATGAAGATATGGTGCTGGGGCGGACCTTTGAGGACAAGTGTGCCGAGATGTACTATCGCGGCAAGATGTTTGGGTTTGTCCATCTCTATAACGGCCAGGAGGCGGTTTCGACGGGGGTGATTCAGGCCATGCGTCCGGGCGAGGATTATGTGTGCAGTACCTACCGCGACCATGTCCATGCCTTGAGTGCGGGGGTGCCTGCCCGAGAGGTGATGGCGGAGTTGTTTGGGAAGGAGACGGGTTGTAGTAAGGGACGGGGGGGCTCGATGCACCTGTTCTCGGCGGAGCATAAGCTGCTGGGGGGCTTTGCCTTCATTGGAGAGGGGATTCCGATCGCCCTGGGTGCCGCCTTCCAGGCCAAGTATCGCCGCGAAGTCTCCCCCGACCACCCCAATGCTGACCAAGTGACGGCGGCCTTCTTTGGGGATGGCACCAGCAATAATGGCCAGTTCTTTGAATGCCTGAACATGGCGGCGCTCTGGAAGTTGCCAATTATTTTCGTTGTGGAAAATTAATAAATGGGCCATCGGCATGGCCCACGATCGCGCCACATCCCAGCCGGAGATCTACAAGAAGGCTAGCGTCTTTGGGATGCCGGGCTATGAGGTGGATGGGATGGATGTGTTGGCGGTGCGGGGTGTGGCGGAGCAGGCAGTTGCGCGGGCGCGGGCTGGGGAAGGTCCGACGTTGATTGAGGCGCTGACCTATCGCTTTAGGGGCCATTCCTTGGCGGACCCGGATGAGTTGCGATCGAAGGATGAGAAAGAGTTCTGGATGGCCCGCGATCCGATTAAGCAGTTCTCGGCCCATATGATTGAGCAGAATCTGGCGAGTCAGCAGGAGCTGAAGGAGATCGATCGCAAGATCCAGACCCTAACGGAGGAAGCGGTTGAGTTTGGGCTTTCGAGTCCTGAGCCGAATCCTGCGGACCTGTACAAGTACATCTTTGCAGAAGACTAGATGTCCCCGTGGGACCGATGACCCCTGGAGGCGTTTGGCTAGAGTCAAATGTTTCCAGGGGTTTTTGCTGGCTGCTGTGGGTCTGGATTTGGCCGCAATTCCAAATTCAGTCACTGCGCTGTCGTTTGGCCGCAGCTTTCCGTCGGCAGGCATGGTTGCGATCGATCGCTTCCTTTAAGGGATTGCTCCCGGAAAATCTCTATCCGCTTTCCTGTATTGCATTGCTTCCTTTGTTAGCCAATTTGGATCGGATCGAAGGGCGAGACCGCGATTTGCTGTTAAAGGCGATGCAATCAATTCGATTTAAGAGTGCCATGTGGCGGATTTCACTGCTTGAACCACCCTGGGCAATCGATCGAGTTAGCGATCGCCCCCTAAATCCCGCCCCACAATGATTGCGGGATGCACGCCCCTACGATATACTAAGAATCACGTGCATTCGCCCTAATCGTTACTCAACGATAGTTTATAAGACTTTAGACTTGCCTAAAATCAAAGCGGCATAGCGTGTTGCACAATTCTCCCCATGTACGATAACACCTGTAAATTCCTAGCAGAGAATTTCTCCGCTGACTTTGCCAGTTGGTTGCTCGGAGAAACTGTCACCCTGACAGCAATCCAACCCTCGGAACTTTCCCTAGACCCCATCCGGGCAGATGCCATGATTCTGCTCCAGTCCGAGAACTCCATCCTCCACCTTGAATTCCAAACCATTCCCAAGGAGAATATTCCCTTTCGGATGCTGGACTACCGGGTCCGTGGAGATCGGAAGTACAAGGGAAAACCCATGCGCCAAGTGGTGTTCTACCTCAAGCCCACTACCTCTGAACTGGCCTACCAGACCAGCTACGATCTGGAGCGCACCCACCATGAATTTGACGTGATAAGGCTGTGGGAAGAACCTGCCGATCGTTTCCTCCAGTATCCAGGACTCCTGCCCTTGGCTACCCTCGGACAGAGCGATAGTCCTACCGAGATGTTGCGTCAAGTGACTCAGATGATCGATCAGATCGAAGAGCCGACAAAACAGTCCAATCTGATGGCTGCCTCAGCTATCCTGGCTGCGTTAAGATTAGAAGACGACGTAATCTACCGCATAGTGCGGAGGGACATCATGCAGGAATCCTCGATTTACCGCTCTATTCAGGACGATGAGAAGCGATCGATCGCTCTCAACTTCTTAAGAGACGGTTTTCCCGCCGAAGCTGTTGCTCGCGGAACAGGGCTATCGATCGAACAAGTCCAACAGCTCCAACAGCAGATCAGTACTGTTCCGCAAAGCTGAGTCCATGCTCAGAGGACGTAATTTACCGCTCAGTGCGGAGGGACATCATGCAAGAATCCTCGATTTACCGCTCCATTCAGGACGAAACTGCAAAGACGATCGCCCTCAACTGTCTAAGACAAGAATTATTTTCAGTCGAAATCATTGCTCGTGCAACCGGGCTATCGATCGAACAACTCCAACAACTCCAACAACAAATCGATACAGTCCCGTGCGATCGCTCACAAACCCCCCAGATGCATTCGCCAACAGAATGCTCTAATCCTGCCCAATGAACTCCCCCGCTGCGTTTCTGGCCCACCTTGGGTTAAAACCCGAGGCTAACAGCTCAAGCCTGTTAAAACAGGCTAAACCTCAGCCTAGAAGTTGTCATAGACAATTGTCGATTTATCTTCAACCTGCTTTAGCTGGTTTTCGCTATTAGCCTGGGGTTTTAACCCGAGGTGGTCTATGCGATCGCCGATGAGACCCACAAATGAGTTCACCCGCAGAATCATTCATTTTCGGGCAGAATCGCTTCTATTTTCTCGCTGCCATTTTTCAATTGTCGTCATGGGTGACCACATCGTGGCCTCGATCTCTTCCCGGACTTCGCGGCTGATGTAGCATTCGCATTTGAGGCAATCCATTAGGATTCGGCTGGCATCATAGTATTGGTGAAGATTTTGCTGTTGTTCGTTGGTAAATTGCCAGTCATAACCAATATTGCGATATTGAATTATGATTTGACGGAGATCTTCAGTCCACTGATTCTCACGTTGTTTCTCCCATCGTTTATACTGCTCTCTGTTGTTTTTATCAGGTAGCTCGTCATAAATTCTTCGAAGCTCACACTTCAAGTCAGGGTCAAGAACGAGGGCGTGATCGAGGGCAAGAACAAGGGCGAGGTCGGGGGAGCGGTCGAAAGTCGGGGTGAGGGCGCGGTCAAGGGCGAGGTCGAGGGTAAGGACAAGAGCGAAAGCGCGGTCAAGGGCGAGGTCGAAGTCAAGGTCGAAGTCAAGGTCGAAGTCAAGGTCGAGGGCATTATCCAGGGTAAGGGCACGGTCGAGGCCGGAGTCGAAAAGATAATAATAGGCTTTGGTTGATAGCAGATTGCTGGACTGAATTGATCCTGATTTAGCTTCTAACCAAGTCAAATATTTCTGCAAGCATGGATCATCGGACAGAAAATTATTAATCTTCCTCTGCATCGATTTCAAGAAATGATCGGCAGGTTCGAGCTGTTCAACAATCAGTAAAAACACCTCGCGCCATTGCTTCTTAGCCACATTCTCAATCAATTGATCCATCATTGCCTTGCGCTTCGCTGGATCGAAAATCTCCAGAAAATACTTGGCGGTGAAGTATTCATGAAAGGTCAAATGGGAAAATGAATAAATCCCGGTTGCGCGTTCTGTCAGGAGTCCATGGTGGGCTTCAATAGATTTCAACACTGCCCCACTATCCACTCGCAATGCTTCAGTGTCCGCACTAGCTCCCGGCAGATTTCGGATATAGGTTTCGATCTGTTGTGTTGCCGCCCGCTCCTTGAAAAAATAATCCCCGCGCTGGAAGGTATGCATCGCCAGTTGTCCCAGCAGACTGATTTTCCGTTTTGTCGCTAATTCCTTGTACACCTCCTGCCGCTCGATCCGGCGCTGGCCATCCCATTTGACCAATAGCACATCCAGACCTCGATCGTAGAGTTCCGATCGACTAACCGGAAACTTACTCGACTCACCAAATTCTAAGCACAACAGCATCAGCAATAATGGATTCGTCGCCAGTTCTTTAACGGGCTTGTCTTTGCTGATACTCTCAATAAACAATTCCGCCTTGGTTGGGTCGTTCCTCTTAAACCATTTCCGCACAAAATCCTTAATCTGCTCATCATTAAAATCAGCAACTTCAATCTCCGTAAATTGCTCGAAGATATATTCCCGTGCGGCAATTCGGCAGGTGATGACAATTTGGTTATGGCCATAGTCGCGGGAGAAATTGCGAATTTCAGTCAGCACACGATCGTGCTCCCCCACCTGCACCTCATCCAACCCATCCAACAACACCAATCCCCGACCCTGCTCTAGAATCTGGCGACATTCGTTCTTGCCGAACCTGGGCGAAAAACTTCCCGCGATCGCATCGACCAACCCCAGCCGCCCTCCCGCATCAGCAAACTCCTTCAACGACATAAACATCGGCACCCGATCGCCGAACCGCTCCCCCGAGATACACAGCATCGCCAACCGCTTCAAAAACGTCGTCTTCCCCGCCCCCGGTCGGCCCAGAATCATCAGGAGCTTGTATCGATCGATCGCCTCCAGCCCATCCACACGCTTCTGCCGCACATTCCCTAAAAAGAATCGATCCGACCCCACCGCACCACAGGCCTCGATCAGTTGGTCAATCTCCGATCGAGTCTTCCCCGTCACCTTTTCCAGAATATTCACATCGGTATAGATGCTGTCGGTATCGATCGGCTGCGTCATATCCAGCACCCGCATCGTCCCACAGCGTTTCCGCACACTCTCCGCACAGGCTTCCCGCAGTTGTTCCACGAGTCGATCCATATCATCCGAAACCGCTTTCGCCACAACCTGTCCGACTTCCAACTCCAACAAATGACAAAGTTCTCCCAGGTTTTCGAGCCTCACCGACTGCCCCTTGAGGATTTGGTTCAGGGTCGATCGGGAAAACCCACATTCCTTGGCCGTCTCAGTCTGCTTCCATCCATACCGTCTCATCGCCGCCTGAATCAGTTCAATGCCCGCCTTAGAAGCACATCCTTTCCCTGAGATAGCTGACATAGAACCCACCTAAACTTCTCCTTCCCTAGTTATATCCTACACAACCCGGACAAGTCAGACAAAAGTCCTACAACAGCCACCTGCCAAAGTGAGAACTGTAGTCGATGAGCGCTCTCGGCCACACCAACCCATTACAAACCCAGAAAAAACCCATGAACTCCAACTTTCGCACCATCTTCTTTTCGCTGCTCTCGATCGCCTTCCTCTCCGGCGGCACCAGCGTCTACCTCGCCAACCAACCGAACCCCAACGATCAGCAAATCGCCGTCCAGAACACCTGCCTCGACACCTGGAAGCTCTGCACGGGAGGGATCGCCGGACTCGTCGGTGGCCGCAACCTCAACCAACCCGATAACGACAACGATCAGCCCACCTAAACCACTGGCGATCGCAGTGAGGTAGATACTACTGCATCTCACTGCGATCGTCATACAAAGCAATCCCTTGCCCGCAATTCCCAATTCAACAATCCTCCCACATAGATCTTGTCACTGCACTCCCAGCCCACCCGCTGACCGACGGACTAGGCAACGGAACATCCGATCGTATTCCTCAGAAATGGCGATCGCGTTTCCAAAGGTCGATCGGTTAATAAAAAGCCATCGTACCTGGGTCTAGGGTCTGAAGCGAATCTCTACCTATAGACAGAGGTGAAGGCTCGATCGATCGGGCTAGATTTAATGCATACGTTCTAGCTTTGCCTATGTCCCGCACATTACACGATGAGTTCGCCAAAGATTGGATGAAGGAGTTTTTAGCTGATTTTGGGTCAGTGGAAACGGAATTTGAGATCTCGGGGGAAGTGCGCAGTGTGGATGTTCATTTTGTCCCGAATCCAGAACTATTACCTGCCCCGATCGGGTATTTAGGCAGCATGATTACCAAGCCTTGCTTGATTGAGCCGTTTCGGAATGCGGTACCAGGGATGGCAATTTGTAATTGTCGATCGAAGTCTACGATTTTAGGGCACAAATTGGTAAGTCAGGCTCAGTTGGAGAAGCGTAGGTTTCGATTTGACGATCGGCCTTTTCTCTGGATCATCAGTCCAACGCTCTCGAAACGGATGCAGAAGAAGTACTGTATGCATTCGCGGACGGAGTGGGGGGAGGGGATTTATTTTCTACCGGAGGGAGATCAAGCAGCGGTGATCGCGGTGCATCAGTTGCCGGAGACTCCAGAGAGTTTGTGGCTCCGGCTATTAGGGCGGGATAATGTGCAGAAACGAGCGATGGCGGAGTTGGTAGCACTGCCGAAGGACTACCCCTATCGGGAGATAAGTTTGCGACATATTATGGTGTTGCAAAAGAAGCTGGCAGTAAGGCACAATTTAAGTAGAGATTTACAAGAGGTTGCTATGACGCTAGCCATTACCTATGAGCAGATTGAGGCGGAACTACTGGAAAAAGGCGAACTCAACGGGATCAGAAAAATTGCCTTGGCACTTCTACGGGATGGGATGCCACCAGAGAAAGTTGCTCAGATCACCGAGTTGCCGATCGACATAGTGGAAGGCTTCGCCAATGAGCAATTGCCTCGTCTAGAGGATTAATGCGATCGCGTCTTCCAGGTCTGCCCTAAAGCTGTTACGAAAGGGGATGTCCTGTTCGCAGAATTGTTGAATTTGGAATTGCTGCAAACTGATGCCATAAATCCACTAGCTCCCAAATATTAGTTCCAATCTAATTACCATCCCCAACACCCCACTGAAAATCCAGAGCCTGGATTGCCACAAGCGTATCATCAAGCGACCGATCGACAGAACCAAGCAACCGTTGCAAAATCCCTTGCGCCTCAGACAGTGGCTGGTTCGCATCTGCCGCACCCGTATGGAAAATCAACCAAGTCACTCCTGCCAACCGTGCTGCCAAAAGTTGCAACAATACCATCAGCACACGATTACCCCCGTAAGCGCCACAACCCCAAAAACCTGTATGAATGACCGTTGAACTTTGTGGCTGGGCTAATTCTGACTCCACACAAGCCGCCGCAAATCCAGTAAATGCCGTCGTCAAAACATACCGGATTTCATCCAACGTGTAAGAGCCATAACCCCCGACTGGAGCCTCGATCGCAATAATATTTGTCATCGTGGGTGGGTTGATCACTTGCGTGGCCTGTTGAATAACATCCGCCTTAGCCCGTGCAAAATTATTCCCATACAGTCCATAAGGACGACCTAGTGAAGAACTTGGGTCAGTGGCGATTGCGCAACGTCGTTCCACACCCCGAATCAAAATTGGCGTAGGATTGCCCGCCTCAACCGTCAAAGCCGAAATATTTTGCGCTAACAAAGCCTCTCGTAAAGAAGCTAACGCCGGATGCTCCGCCACTTGCATTTCATCCTGGGCAAACAGCGACCCACCATAGGCACAAAATAAATCCGAATGGGCAAAATTGAGATACCACTCAATGCGTTGCTGATCTTCGACTGGCTCATAGCCGAAATAATCCGATCGCACAATCAACTCAGGCTGATACTCCGTCACCGTCTCAGGCAATGACATCGCCGACCACCTGGAGTATACTGACGTACCATCATAAATCGCTCCCTCTGGGCAAGCGATACTGTAAACCAACTTCTTACGGGAATTTTTTAACCTTGCTGGATAGCGTTCCATCAACTCCTGGGTGGGGAAGATCCGCCGATCGAGCAAGCTATGTGAGAACTCAGCCACAATAACAACGCTACCCAAACTAGTGGCAGCCGTTACAACACCTTTCTATCATAGCAAGGTCACTATAAATCTGTCAGACTTAATGGCCATGGACACGATCGTACCCTTATCGTCCGAATCCTAATAGCAAGTCTGGCGGTGACTCAGTAGTTCAGCTGGTCAGGGATACTGGCGATCGCCTAAACATTGCAACCAAGCCTATGCCGTCGGATAGATTTGCAAAATCAGGCGTGATGATACGATCGTACCCATCAACTCCCTGAACATCGATTGACTTATGATATTACCAGAGGGCCTCAAGCAGGCATTCTGGGACGAGCTACAAACCTACGAAGAGGGACGAACCATGCCTTACATTACTAGTGTTGAGCAGATTGGGATGGAGAAAGGTGAGAGGTTGCTTGTGCTGCGACTTCTGAAGCACAAGTTTGGCGAATTGCCCGATCTCACCCTCCAGCAAATCAATGCCCTCTCCATCAAAAAACTTGGAGCGTTAGGCGAAGCCCTCCTCGATTTTGCTGTCATCGATGATCTGGAAAAGTGGTTGAAGAAGAACAAACCCCGCCGATCGACTAAAAGCTAAGGCTCAGAACTTCTTCGGCGGCGTCCCTACCCACTTCTTGAAATGCTGGCTCTACCGGATTTCCCGTAGCAGGCACTAGATATGGTTTACAGCTCTATTGCCCTGTCTCAAGCCACCCCAAACCGCTCATAGCCATACAGGTCCAGGGTTAAGCACTGAAAGATGCGGTTGACCTTAAAAATGCCATAGCAACATCGCTTCATTGGTCTAGCGCTCGATCGGGCCTTAACGGTGGCGATCGACCAAAAACAAAATCTTCCCACCCCCTTGACAACTCTGTAGTATGCATACTACATTGACTATATCGAAGCAAACCACTTCGTAACCCGACCTAGAAAGCCTACATACTCGTCCAATGGTAGGACACTTGTCTCTAACACAAGCGTTGCAGGTTCAAGTCCTGCGTATAACACAACAGCTTTCTATACTCGTACGTAGTGGTTTGACTCGAAATTTTCGGCCTGACAACGGCCCACTATTTGCCTAGGAAGTCGATCGTTATGAAGTACCATGCCAACCTTGAAAAAGGTTAGACAAAAGAAGAAGGAAATAACAAGCAATTTAGGGGAATGAAACACCCCTGGAGGTTCATCATGGTCCATGTTCGTTTTGAAGGTCGATCCTTCGACGTTACCGAAACCCGCCTAGGCGTCACGGCCACCACAAGTGATGTCGCCATTAAAGAGCGCCTCAGCCAGCATTTGGATGTCAATCAGGATCGCCTGAGCGACTATGTGATCGATCGCCGTCCCAGCGGAGATGTGATCATCCGTCCAGAAGCCGTTTACGGTTAACCCATTGCATTTCGTGCCCCGATCGTAAAAGCCTACATACCCTCTAATAACGGTCCTAAGGTAACAAACCTCAGGCGACTGAATAAGCGAATTCTGCGTTTCTCCCGTAGAAGCGACCGAATGTGCCCGCTGCCCAATCTCCGGATCGGGTAAGAGCGACCGTAGCGTACCAAACAGCTTTCACAACTTGCACGAAATCGATGATTGCCTACCCTTTCCAAAATTAGGAGGCCAATCATGCCCTATTTCACCACAAGACTCCGGCAATTCTGGCAATTGCTAAATACACCGATCGCACAACTCCTAGAACATGAATCTGCGATCGCAAACCCAACTTCTACGGAAACGCTAGTCGAAACACCGATCGCCATCCCCGTAGCCCAACCCACACCGGAGTCCTCACCCATGAACAGCCAAGAACGTGACTTGCGCCTCGAAATTCTCAACACCCTTCTGACCACACCCCACCGTCAACTCGACACCGTGGCAGAAACCCACAAGCTCATTAGCGAAGTAGACCCCATTTTCTACGGCCACCTCGCCACCTGGTACAACCAGACAGGTGATGTCCGCGATCACAAGGAAGTCTTCATCGCCAACCTGCTCGCGAGCCAACTGGACGCCCACCGCAGCGCAGGCTTCGTCATGCTGCAAAACCTGCCGCCCTACCAGGTGGCCCGCGTCGTGGACTTCATGAAGCAGAAGCTCGGGAAGGTACCGCGATCGACCCGCACCGCCGTCCAGCAATACCTGCGTCAGCGTGAGGCTAGCCCTGTGCAATTCGATCGCGCCACCCTACGCGCCCGTAAGGCGATCAAGCACCTGTACGCCAGCTTGCACATCAAGCCGAGCGCTAGAGCCCAGGCCATCCTGTTCAGCGAACAGCCACCCCAGGATTCCCTAGCCTTCGTCCTCAAGCGCCTAGCCAAGGCCAGCACGCCCCTGGAGCAGGCCCAGCTAATCGTCGAGTACAAGCTGCCCTACACCACTGCGGTGGGTGCCCTGAAGCAGGTGACGCCTACGGTATTGGTCGCCCTAATCGATGCCATGTCACCCCAGGAAGTGATCAACAACCTCAAGGCGCTCCAGAAGCGTGGGGCCATGGATAACCCTGACGTGAAGGCATTGATCGATGCCAAGCTAGAGGCCGCAGCCTCCCACGATCGCGTCGCCACCATGAAGGCCACCAACATCGATGCCGCAGGGTTCGATGCGGAGACCGTGGCACGACTGCAAACCGTCACCAACCAACAGATCAAGCGTCGGGGTCAAATCTCGCGATCGACGGGTTTACTCGTGGATAAGTCGGGTTCCATGACGGAGGCGATCGAGGTCGGTAAGCGTCTCGCTGCCATGATTTCGGGGATTACAGAGGCGGATTTGTTTGTCTACGCCTTTGATACGATGCCCTACGAGATCAAGGCCGCAGGGAAGGAGCTAACCGATTGGGAAACCGCATTTAAGCATATTTCTGCCAACGGTGGCACCAGCATTGGTTGTGCCGTAGCAGCAATGCAAAAGCGTCAGCAGAAGGTGGACCAATTCATCATTGTGACGGATGAAGGAGACAACACTCACCCCTACTTTGTGGATGGCTACGAAGCCTACTGCAAGGCCATGGGTATTAAGCCCGACGTGGTGATTGTGCGGGTGGGTGGCTACTGTGACTTCGTGGAGCGGAGTTTGCGATCGAAGCAGATCGCGGTGGATACTTTGGTGTTCTCCGGCGACTACTACTCGTTGCCAAACCTTGTGCCGATGTTGGCGCGTCCATCTCGGCTTGAGTTGCTCCTGGAAATTTTGGAGACAGCGCTTCCCCGCCGTGCGGCATAACCCACCTGGGATTAAAATCCCGAGCTTCCCCGTTGTGTGGCATAACCCGCCTGGGATTAAAATCCCAGGCTAACAGCGAAAACCCGTTGCAAACGGGTTGAATCCTTGGATGGGATCGGTGTCAACAGATCTCATCCATTCCATAACCTGCTTTAGCTGGTTTCAGCTATTAGCCTTGGGTTTTAACCCAATGGCGGGCCAGAGCGCAGTGGAGGATCATCATGCAGCTCAATGCATTACTACAACAACTAGCCGACCAGGAAACCCAACTCCGATCGCACCCCATCCTCGCCCCCTGCCTCAAAGGCGGCTTCATCCGCACCCGCATCCAGGGTTTAATCTATGAATTCACACCTAAACCTCGGGACTTTGAAGGCTGGGGTTTGTTCTATCCCTTGGATGCGCAATCGGCCATGCTCTCCCAGGAAGCTGAAATCTGGCAGATCGACGAATATCTCAGACGCCTACCAAAACTACGTCTGCGATTGGTCTATCCGCTGAAAAACCAAACCTGGTTAGCCTATCCCGTCAATGAAGGCGATATGCGACAGCGGTTTGGCACCGTCAGGCCGATCGCCATCCACTTGGTCAGCCACAGCGCGGCCTTTGAAGTCGTCATCGCGCGAAAGATCGGTGCGACCTATTGGTTTGAAACCACCGATCGCAAGGCAGATCCAGCATATACCGAAGCCCTCCAAAAGGGCATCCAAACGCTAATCCCACCGTCAGAACTGAAGTTTTCCGGCCTGACACCGGAGATGCGATCGGTCTACGAACTCGTGGTGCAGCGGACAGCGGGGTTTCCCTCCAGCGATGAGAAGCGCCTGCGTGATGCCTTGAAAACCGGGGGTGGTCAACTCGATCGCTTCCAGGACGGCGGCGACTTCTGGACGGTCCATTGGCGCACGGGCAACGGCGAGGAACATACCAGTGCCATTTGCAAACGGGATCTCACAGTCATGACCGCAGGCATTTGCCTTGACGGCCTCGATCGCGACTTCGATTTGCAATCCCTAGTGGGCGTTGTAGAACAGCAGGAGTATGACTAGCCATGACTATTTTCCGCCACGAACAAGCCTATCGCAGCCCCGCCGCCATGGGTCGATTGCAAACTACAGCGATCACCATCTGCGGTGCTGGCGCTCTGGGTGCCAACATCACTGAAAACCTGGCCCGCATGGGCTACGGCAACCTACGCGTCATCGACTTCGATCGCATCGAGGAACACAACCTGGCCACCCAGCCCTACTACAAAGCCGACATCGGCGGTTTCAAAGCCAAGGTGCTGGCCAACAGTCTGTATAGGGCGATCGGCACCAAGGTCCAGGCCGAAACCAAGGCGTTGACGGACCAGAATGTGGGTGCCCTCCTCCAAGGGGCCAATCTCGTAATCGACGCCTTCGACAACCAACGATCGCGCCAAATCCTGACGGACTACGGCGCTGCCCAAAACCAAGCCTGTCTCCATGCGGGCCTGGCGGCGGACTACGGCGAGGTGATCTGGAATCCGCACTACCGGGTGCCCCAGGAAGTCCCAGGCGATGTTTGTGACTATCCCTTGGCGCGGAACTTGGTGATGCTGACCGTGGCGATCGCCTGTGAGGTGGTGACGCAGTTTGTGCTTGATGGGGTAGCGATCGATCGCACCATCACCCTCAAAGACTTGAACATTCAACCCTTGGTGCTCTAGAAACAACGTCATGGGCTGAGGGGCAAACTCCTTTCACTTCCCCTGTCGAAACTGCACTATTGCTTTACACTTAGTAATGTTGTCATCTAGCCATGCTGTCAATAGCACTGGCTGTAGAACGTGCCTTCGGATCGAGATGGGAGCTACTTTATGTATGCTTGACGTCAACCGTGAGTACGCCTGTCTTATCCAGATGCAGCATTCTATCTAGAGAACAAGTATGAAAGACCTCACCCTTTATCGGAACATCGGAATCTTCGCCCACGTTGATGCGGGCAAAACCACCACCACAGAGCGGATTCTCAAGCTGACGGGCAAGATCCACAAGATCGGCGAGGTCCATGAGGGTGCGGCCACCATGGACTCCATGGCCCAGGAGCAGGAGCGCGGCATCACGATTCAGTCCGCCGCCACCACCTGCTTTTGGAACAACCACCAGCTCAACATCATCGACACCCCCGGCCACGTCGATTTCACCATTGAGGTCTACCGTTCCCTCAAGGTGCTCGACGGCGGCGTGGGCGTGTTCTGTGGTTCTGGCGGCGTAGAACCCCAGTCCGAAACCAACTGGCGCTATGCCAACGACTCCGAAGTCTCCCGCCTGATCTACATCAATAAGCTCGATCGCACGGGCGCAGACTACTACCGGGTCGTCAAGCAAGTCGAAACCGTCTTGGGCGCAAAGCCCCTGGTGATGGTGCTGCCGATCGGCATCGAGGAAGCCTTCGTCGGCGTGATCGATCTGCTCACCCGCAAGGCCTGGATCTGGGATAACTCGGGCGATCCCATGGGCTACCAGATTACTGACGTGCCTGAGGACATGAAGGAACAGGTCGAACTCTACCGCGAACAGCTAATTGAGCTGGCCGTGGAGCAGGATGACGATCTGATGGAGAAATACCTGGAAGGCGAGGAGCTGACCATCGAGCAGATCAAGGGCTGCATCCGCAAGGGCACCCGAGATATGGCATTCTTCCCCACCTACTGTGGCTCCTCCTTCAAAAATAAAGGGGTGCAATTGGTACTCGATGCGGTGGTGGACTACCTACCCAACCCCATGGAAGTCAAGCCCCAGCCCGAGGTCGATCTAGAAGGCAACGAGACTGGCACCTTCGCCGCCGTGGATGCGACCAAACCCCTGCGGGCACTGGCCTTCAAGATTATGGACGATCGCTACGGCGCGCTCACCTTCACCCGCATCTATTCCGGCACCCTCAGCAAGGGCGACACCATCCTCAATACCGCCACGGGTAAGACCGAGCGGGTCAGCCGCATGGTGGAAATGCATGCGGACACCCGTGAGGAGATCGAATCCGCCCAGGCCGGGGATATCATCGCCGTGGTGGGCATGAAGAATGTCCAAACGGGCCATACCCTCTGCGACCCGAAAAACCCAGCCACCCTCGAACCCATGGTGTTCCCGGAACCCGTGATTTCGATCGCCGTCAAGCCCAAGACCAAGGGCGGCGACGAGAAGATGGGCCTGGCGCTGAACAAGATGGTGCAGGAGGACCCCTCCTTCCGCGTCATGACCGACGAAGAGAGCGGCGAAACCATCCTCATGGGCATGGGCGAACTCCACCTCGACATCAAGGTGGATATCCTCAAGCGGACCCACGGGGTGGAAGTGGAGGTGGGCCAGCCCCAGGTGGCCTATCGCGAATCGATTACCAAGCGGATCGAAGACAGCTATACCCACAAGAAACAGTCGGGTGGGTCCGGGCAGTACGGCAAGATCGAGTACATCGTCGAGCCGGGCGAACCAACCACAGGCTTCCAGTTCGAGTCCAAGGTGGTGGGCGGTTCGGTACCGCGTGAATTCTGGCCTGCGGTCGAAAAGGGCTTCGAGGCCAGCATCGACAAGGGAATACTTGCCGGGTTCCCTTGCGTCGATCTGAAGTTCACGCTCACTGGCGGTGGGTTCCACCCGGTGGACTCCTCGGCGATCGCCTTCGAAATCGCGGCGCGGGCGGCCTACCGTCAGTCTATTCCCAAGGCTGGCCCCCAACTGCTGGAGCCGATCATGAATGTGGATGTCTTCACGCCCGATGACTACATGGGCGACGTGATTGGTGACCTGAACCGCCGCCGGGGCATGATGAAATCCCAGGAAGCGGGGGTGATCGGGGTGCGGATCAAGGTGGATGTGCCCTTGAGCGAAATGTTTGGCTACATTGGTGACCTACGCACCATGACCTCGGGCCGTGGCCAGTTCTCCATGTCGTTTTCTCACTATGCGCCCTGCCCCTCGAATGTGGCGGAGACCGTGATCAAGGAAGCGAAGGAACGCCAAGCTGCGAAGTAGGTCATCGCCTAGAAGGGTTTTTACCATCTAGCGTAAAAGCCTTCATAATCATAATTGTGGTGCAATTTTTGCACCACTTTTTTGTAGAACCATTTATTCCTGAATAGGGGCAAGGCGACAATCTTCCAGGTGGATGAGGCGGCCATGGATCAGGCGGGGTTTCTGTTCTATCGATCGGACAATGGTGTCTGGCTGACGGATGCAGTGCCGCCGGAGTATCTGTTGCGCGATCGGCTGTAGGGTATTTCTTCCATTAGAATGGGGACAGGCGCGATCGCTCAACCCCCCAAGCAACCATGACGGAAACAAAACCACAGAAGATTAAGAAAAAGAAGTTCTCTAGCTTTAAGAAGGCTGAGGCATTTCAGTTTCTCAATTTGATCGATCTCATTCCTTGGGAATTCAGTGCGCCTGCGATCGCCCCCAGCGCCTTTTTTCACGAACATCTAAAACGCCTGAATCAACAGTTCGATCTAGAAAGCTATGAGGAATCGAAAAAATTACTAATCGATGCACTTTGTTCTGAAGCCATGGAGCCATTGCATCGGTTGAAGATTTGGAAAGGGGCACAGCTAGAAGGTGAGAAGGCTGCGGGCTATGTGGATTACCTGGTGGCAGAACGGCGACGTTATTTAACGACTCCAATGCTTTGCATCATCGAAGCAAAAAAGGACGACTTTGAACAGGGTCTTGCGCAATGTCTTGTGGAGATGCAGGCTTGCCAATGGCAGAATCGCCGGGTCGATCGCGATATCGATATATTAGGGATTGTCACCAATGGAACAAGCTGGCAATTTTACAAGCTAATCCCATCGGGTCAGCTCTACGAGTCGCCGCCCTATTCTACAGGTGATACACCGATGCTCCTGGGTCGTCTGCGGCATATTTTGGAGCTCTGCGAACAGAATTTAAACTAACCAGGAGCTAGGGCGGCGGTGACCAGACACCCTTTTCCAGTAATTTGACCTGGGTGCCCTGGAAGTTGCTTTGGTAGGTCCAGGCATTGAACTGGCTCTGACCGCTGATTAAAGCCCTGAAGCGCCAGCCGAGTTGGGCCGATTGACGACAGCGCAGGGAAAGTTGACCATCTAGGCAGCCCGCTAGGTAGATGCTGCTGACGGAGGAAGCCTGGACCTGGATCGCGTCAGGACTAAGGCGCGCCTGCTTGGCGATCGCCCCCTTCAGTCGATTCTCAATTTCTGGCGCGATCGTCTGAGCTGCATCCAGCGTGAGGCCATTGTTTTCGTAGTACACCCAGCGCAGGCCACCAGCATCGATCAGCATCCGCCAGCCTGAGACATTAACATTGGGACAAATTCCCCGCTCCGGTTGGGTGGGACCGCCGCCGCCACAGAGGTTCCAGGTGATGGCTTTAACGCTGGCAATCTTGATTTCCTCGGAGAGCGGATTCAGATTCAGTTTTTTTGCGACATCAATGACGGCGGCGCGGCCTGTGGTGGTGGGCAGCTTTGCTTTGTCGCCTGTATAGCGATCGAACCCATTAGGAATGCTGCTATCTGCATCAAAATTTTCACCATTGAGGCCAACTTGGGTGACACCAAAACCGGGGCCAGAAATCCGCCAGGCGGGGCTGACAGCGGCGGGGCAGAGGCGTTCACGAAGTGTCTCTGAAAGAGAATCGCCGGGGCAGGGGGGACTGTAGCTGGTCAGTTGAGCCGTATGGATGATCAGATTGTTGGGTGGGATATTGAAGCGATCGCTGAGGCTCTTGCGGACCTTCGGACTCAGGCTGGCCGGAGCATCGAGGGTGATCTGGTCCTTAGATGTAGCGTAGTAGACCCAGGTTTCCTGGCGATCGGCGGTTTTGCCCTGGACGGAGATGCGCCAGCCGGAGGGGCGATCGGTGCAGGGTACGGGGCTAAGCAGGTTGAGGGAACAGTAAAAGATTCGGCCCGGTTCGGTTTTGATGACTTTGAGGTCTTCGAGGTTAAAGCGGCTTTCCTGCCCCATGGCTTGGATGGCAGCTTTGGTGATTGGGGGGGGCGGTGGTAGGGTAGGGAGAAGATACATGATGATATGGACATGAGAAGTGATAGCCCCATTCTGGATCACGGGATGGCGATCGGCGGTTGGGTTACGTTTTTTGAAACGATTTCAGCAGTTAGGAGTTTCATAACACCCTCTTATTCTTTTTGCTAGAATCGAAGGGTCAAACCTTGGAAATCATTCTATGGTTGCTATCCCCTCCCCCCCAATCACCACTCTCAAATACCCCGTAGCCCTCGAAGCCGTGGCAGGGGGCTGGATTGCCCATATTCCTGGGTGGTCAGCGACCAAAGCAATCGGCCAGACTCGCGAAACTGCGATCGAGCAGCTTCAGCAAAATATCACCCAACTGCTAGAAGCGGAAAATGCGTCTCAAGGTGAGTTCGATGAGCTGACCATCGAACTTCCTAGTCACAAAAGAAAAAAACTCGATCAACTGGCTGACTTTTTTGTCAGTGACCCTACATTTGATGACATGCTCGATTACATCAAAGTAGAAAGGCAACGCGATCGCGAAGAATATTTCCGAGAATTGGACGAACCAGATACCATTCCATTATCCGCATGAGCCTCAGGATCTTAGACACTGACCATCTGTCTCTACTTCAGCGTAGATATCCCTAAGTACAGCAACGCTATGTGATGACGGATCTGAATCAACTTCGGTCAACGATTATTACAGTAGAGGAGCAAATTAAAGGCCGCTTCGGCCAAATCAAGCGAGCAACTAAGCCCAATGAAGTGGTTTTCGCCTACGAGGCTTTCTTCAATACCCTGGAGTATTTTAATCAGATAACCATTCTTCCTTTTGATCAGGCTGCCTATGAGCTGTTTGACAGCCTATGCAAACAAAAAATACGGATCGGACGCCAGGATTTAAAAATCGCAGCAATCGCCCTCACGCAAAACGCCATCGTTGTAACCCGAAACCAACGAGATTTCTCCCAAGTCCCTGGCCTACAGCTAGAAGACTGGACCCTCCAACCCTAAGCCCTAGCAGCCACTCGGATCCCCCGGACCCATATCCGACTTCCGCCTCGGCTGCGGCTGACGGATCGATCGCAACACCGACACCCGCCCAGGCACCGGCTTATGGGCAGGCTGCAAACTCTGCAACATCTCCGCCAACTGCAAATTCTCCAGGGTCGCAGGCTTACTCTCACGCAACTTGTGCCACACCGATCGCGACATCATCAGCGTATGGGCAATCCGATCGGCCCCCATCTGCGCCAAGAATTCCTCCCGCTCCGATGGTAATCCGCCGAGACAATCTGCAAACTCTGCTCCGGCACATCCTGCACAATCCGCGCCATCTGCACAATCAGCTCAGGGTACAGCCAAGTGTAGGCCGGGTGCACCGTCAACTGCGCCTGGTGGGGCTGGGAGCCATCCTTACAGAGCCGCAGCTGGAAATGGCCGATCGCCACCTTCCGCTGGGTCTCAAACACGTAGCCACTCACCGTCTCCGTCTGACTCACCCACTGGCGCACTAAAGCCACCAGCGACTGCAACAGACTGGTCTTAAAATCCTGGGGATGGCGATCGAACACCTGCCGCACCAAGGGCGGCATGGCCATATTGTCCAACTGATAGAGCAACTGGGCATCCGCATTGCTGACGGGCTGGAGATTCGGCAGATCGGGTTCGCGATCGGCCACCTCACGCAGCTTCTGGGCACTAAAGGACCAATAGGTCATCTGCGCCAAGAGCTGAAACCCATTCTGACGGTACAGGCCCAGGGCATCCTGGTCATTCACATCCAGTTCCAACAGCCAGGTACTCGCCTGCCAAATATTCTCTAGGCAATAACGCAGCAGGGCCGTACCCATGTCACTGGCCGTCGCCACCGTCGTCACACCTTCCTTCGACTCAAAGATCGCCGACTCCACGGCAATCTGGTCCACCCGCCAAGTACTCCGCGTGTGGTTAAACGGCGACACCCGAATCACCCCCCGCACCCGATGGCCAAACTCCGCCACATACATCGACAGCGCCGCCCGCCAGGGATGGGGCAACCAGCCAAAGGACCGCAGCAGTCCATACCATCGGCTCAGCTTCACAGGCTGCTGCTGCTGCACCATGGAACAGGGCGCAGAACTTACCCCATCCAATTCGCCCTCGCCACACAACCGTTCCACAGCATCGAGATCGCGATACTGCAAGGGGCGAATCTGTAAATCAGTCTGCCGAGAACTGCGGGTCAACATAGGTTAAATCCCTTAGGAGCCAATAACATAAGCACCAATAGACTTAGCATAGACGGAAAACCAGTAAACTGCCTCACTCCTTAGAAGGATCAATGGAGTCAATCTACCCTTTTCTGCGATCGCTAGCGGTTTCTGACTCCCTATAGTTTGCCCTACATCGGTGGGCCGAATCAACACCACGGGGGTTTGTTCGTTGCCGTTGCCAGCGGGATTGGAGATCAGGGCGCGGGCCAGGAGGACCTCAGAGACACCCGCACTGGAGGCCAGAATTTTCACGCGGCGCAGGTCGTTTACGTCCACTACGGCGGCTTCTAGGCCAGTTTTCTCGCGGATGCGATCGCATAATCCCTTGGGATCATCCGGACCTAGGACGATAAATTTGTCGTAGGGCGGAATGGTGCCAGTCACATCGTCAATCAAGTTGGCATGGTAGCCCGCCAGGCGATAGAACATCCCGTCCACCTGCAGGGACTTTTGGAGCTCCCTGGGCAGGATCTTAAATGGAATACTTCCCAAAAAGGAAAAGAAGACACGCCAGGCACCGACCTGATCGATCAGGGCCTGCAGCCCACAGGCGGTGGCCAGACTGGAGGTGGTGTTGAACATGTAGCACAGGCGGGTGGCCAGCCAGCCCGGCTCGATGTCCGAGGGATGGCGGAAGCGGCCCTGCATGATCGCCACGGGGGATTCGCCGATCGTCACAATGTCCCCTGGCTGGGCATGGGGTTTGACATAGCGGCTGACGATTTCGACGGGGTCGTCGAGGTGGGTGAGCAGGTGAGTGCGGATGGGCAGCAGGTCAGCATTTTCCACGGGGCGCCAGCGCTTGGAGTCTTCGGGATTGGGGAACTTCAGGGGAACGACCACATGCTTGATGCGGGGGACTCGGCCAGCTCGACCGTAGGTCATGTAGTTGATTTGAAGCCAGGCAGCATTGAGGTCTTGGAGATTCTCGCCCTCTAGGGTAACCAGCATTTCGATGGTCCCAGGTTTCTTGGGCTCGACGATGTAGCTTTCCCAGTAGTTATCCGGACGGGGATCGGCATTGGGGTAGCGAGGGATGATCGTGTTACGGGTGGTGATGCCTTCTACGGATCCCGAGGACAGTAGGGTCACCTCGGCCTTGATCTCGGGCACCATCACATCCAAGCGTGGGGTGAGGTTCGTGAACTCTAGCTTGCCGCGTAGCTGATAGAGGTTAGGGGAGTAGGTTTCAATGCGCCAGTCGCCGGAGGTCAGTTCGAGCTTATTACCCAGGCGACGACGGTAGCCTACTTCAAGGCCGATGGCCGTAGTCCCGAGAATAGCAATAGCGCCCGCGAGCAAACCTTCTAGCAGCATTGTGTGGGTTCCGTTTTAACGGTGTGTTGGAAGAGAACCACCTATTTATACTCTGGATCGGGTATTTGGCAATAGCGTGGGGCGGGTCATTTTTGTACTCTTGGGAGTTTAAGTGGGGTTTAAAACTCCTGGACGATCTTGGCGACCGAGGTGGTGGGGTAGTAGTGGGCCAAGATTTGTTTGTAGTCCGCGCTTGGCTGGCCATGTCCTTGGCCCCGAGTTGGCTCATGCCTTTGCCGGCGAAGGCTTCGGCGACGATGTCGTCGGAGGCGGCGTAGAGGGACTCGACGATGCCGCCTTTGTGGCTGACGTATTCGCCGGAGGTCTGATCGACGGCTTGGTTGGTTTCCTGGGCTTCGCGATCGATGCCGCCGTAAACCTGGAAGTATTCGTCGTTGCCGAGGTGGTAGAGGGGGTTGGCGGGTTTGAAGTAGTAGGTGAGGGCGTAGGAGCGGGCGGCGACGGCCTGGGCCTGGAGGGCGGCGGGGCTCCAGCTAGCGGATACTTCGTGGGCGACGACGCTTTGCAGGTAGTTGCGCATGTTGACGTAGTTGATGGCCCAGAGTTTGCCCTCTCTTGCGACTAGGGTGAGCTGGCCCCGGTAGGGTTTGCCGCCGAGGAAGAAGACGCCGCTTTCGGCGGGGTTGATCACCACGACGCCGGGGAGGGATTGATCGCCGATCGCAATCCCGCCGCCATCGGCTTGGGCGGTGTAGATTTCGCCCCCAACAAGTTGGTAGAGGACGTTGCCTTTGTCATCGCTGACCTGGGCTTTGGCGGGACTGCCGATCGCGAGGGCCGGGGCTTTGGTGGCGATGGCGACTTTCATTTCGATCTGGGTGTCGGTCAGGGCGGCGGCGCCGAGGAGGGCGGCCTTGGCCTTGGCGTTCATGGCCTTTTGTTCTGGGGAAAGTTTGTTCAGGTCTACGGGGACGAGGCCGCCGGGGCTGGCGGTGGGGGAGGTGGTAGGTATGGGGAGGCCTTGGGTGGGTTGTTGGCCGGGGACAGGCAGGGGGAGGCCGTTGGCGAGGGGGAGGGGTTGGTTGGGCGATCGCAGGGGCGAGAGGACTTCGGCGGCGGGTTTGGGTTCGGGGGAGCGGTTGCGATGACCTTCGGTCGCTCTTTGAGCATCGAGGGTGAAGGCGAGGGCGGGGAGGATACCGAGGAGGGGGAGGGCTAGCCAGGGGCGACGGGTGATCCAGCGGCCTGTTTTGCGGAGTTTTAGCCAGCGGCGGGTCGATCGCTGTGGTTTTGGAGCGGATCGCTTGAAGCGGCTGAGAAATCCTGGTTTGGTTTGGGTTTCGGGAGCAATCGTTTGTTCCTGGAGGTCTTCCATGGTTTTGGGTGACGGGTTAGACAAGGGTGGTTACCTATTCTTTCACTGAAATCTGGGTTTCTCTGGAAGAAACGGGGATGAAGATTCGGTGGGGCCTGATCGATTCTACCGATGAATGGTGCGGATGGGGAGATTGTTTGGGGGAGGGGCGATCGCACTGACGGCAAGATTTTGTATCCTAGAGGAAGTTGTCAATGGGCTATACCTATGGTGAATCCTGATTTTGCAACGATGTCACGGGCTGAGTTGCGGGCTTTCGTGGTGATGAATCCTCAGAATCATCTGGCGTTTCAGGCGTTTGTGGATTTGGCAACGGCGACGGCTTCTCCTGAGACCTACTGATTTTCCAAAATCGATCGAGGAAGATGCTAACAGAGTCAATTAAAGTAACCTTCAAAGATGCAGCCACAAAGCTGACAGGCCACCGGAAACGAGATTTTATAGCGAAAGTTGCGGAAGATTACTGCAACGGATCGGCCCGG
>JAAUSA010000264.1 GCA_012031975.1 Alkalinema sp. RU_4_3
AGCTTGGGGAAACTTGGCTCGATGGGCAGAGTTTACCCGGATATGTGGGCAGTTGAAGTCCTGGGGGGCGGCGCTGGGCGTAGATGCAGATATTTTGCTGTATGGCTGTAATCTGGCCCAGGATGCAGCGGGACAGGCCTTTGTCAATCTGCTGGCCGAGGCGACGGGGGCGGATGTGGCGGCTTCCGATGATTTGACCGGGAGTGCGGCCTTAGGTGGCGATTGGGAGTTGGAATATGCGACGGGGGCGATCGAATCCACCCTGGCGACCCAGGCCTATGACGGTGTTTTGGTGGCGCCAGTGATTACTTTGCCGGGGAGTGCGATCGCCTATCTCGAAAATGCCGCTGCGACGGTGATCGATCCGACAGCCACGGTCTCTGATGTGGATTCGGCTAATTTCAATACTGGAAAACTTACCGTACGCTTTTCGGCCAATGGGACTAATGACGATCGCCTGATAATCCGCAACGAAGGCACTGGGGCGACGCAAATCAATCTCGATGGGCGAGAAATCTACTATGGCAGCAATAAGATTGGCAGTTTTACGGGTGGGATTGGGACTGCTAATTTAGTGGTTACGTTCAATACTGCGGCGACCCCCAATATCGCCCAAGCATTGGTGCGCAATATCAGCTATGCCAACGTTTCCGAGACGCCTAGCGTACTCGATCGCACCGTTGAATTTGTGGTCACCGATGGCAGCGGCGGCACTAGCACAGCCGTGACCAAAACGATCAAAGTTACTTCGGATGTCGATGGTGCGATCTCTGGCACCACTACGGTGCTCTACGACGGCACCAGTGGCAAAACGCCCGACCAAACGGGTGCTGCCCCCAATGGTCCTTGGTTCTTCTACCAAGATACCCAACTGCTCACGGGTGGTACTGCGACGAAAAGCTTGGTCACCAATGGCAGCAAGCTAGACAGTGATAATGTGATCTACGCGGGATATACCAACTACAGTCCGAATGTTACGAATCCGACCAGGCCTACATTGGATGTCAACCCTAGATTTCCTGTTCTCGATCGCACCAAAGGCTACACCTTCAATTTCAAAGTCCAACTCAATTCTGAGACAACGCGGGCGGCTGGGGCCAATAAGGATAATGAAGGCCTAGACGATCGCGCGGGGTTTAGTGTGATTATCCTCAGCAGTGACAAGAAGGGGATTGAGCTGGGGTTTGGAGCGATCGCATCTGGGCGCAGGAAGATGGCACGACCCAAAGGGACCCTTCCCTGGAACCCACGAGCAATAGTCCCTTCCGGACGTTCTTTACCCAGGCTGAGGGTGCAACCTTCAATACGACGGTGGCCACGGACTACAACTTAACGATCGTTGGAGATAGTTATACGCTTTCTAGCGTTGGCGGCAGCACCATCCTCAGCGGTAGACTCCGTGACTACAGTGCCTTTAAGCCCCAGGTCCTAGGCCCCGTTACGCCTCCGAATCCCTATGCGCTCGCTAATTTTGTATTCCTGGGAGACAATACACCCCAGGCGGGGGCGACCTTTACCTTGGAGCGGGCGGCGATCGTCCAAAATACCAATCCCCAGGTGCCCCAGCCGGACTTGCTCCTGCGCAATTCGGGATCGGGTGAGGTCCGCATTTTGGGCCTATCGCAAAATCAAATCGCCAATTCTGAATCTATTCAAACCACGGGTGGCGCAGTCGTCAACCCTGCCGCTGACTGGAAACTGGTCACGGGTAAAGCTGATGTGAATGGGGATGGTATCCGAGATTTGGTTTGGTTTAATAGCACCTCTGGGGAATCGGCGATCTGGTATATGCAGAAGGGCAATACGGGCCTGAGCAATATCATCGGCAGTGCTTCCCTGCTCTATCTGCCTAATGCTCAAACCTCCTTTAAGGTAGGCCAGGGTTGGCAATTAACGGCCGTTGAGGATTTCCTGGGAGACAGTCGTCCTGAATTTCTGTGGGAGGAGCGTAACAGTGGTTCTACGGCGATTTGGAAATTAGATATTGCGAGTAATGGCCGCACGGATCTTAACCTAGCGGGATCGTCTTTTGTGACCTTTAATGGTGCCACAATCCAGACAGGCGGAACTGCTGCAGGTTGGCGGATCGCAGGTGTGGGGAATTTCACCGTCAATAGCAGTGCCAAGAATCTGCTATGGTTCAATGAAAATACTTCTGAAACAGCGGTCTGGCAGTTGGATGGCACGGCGCTGGTCGGATCTGGTTTTGTGAATTTCCAGGGGACCTCGCTTAAGCCTGTGGGTTGGAAGCCTGTGGCGGTTGGCAATCTCGATGGTGTGGGTCCCGATGAGATTGTTTGGCAAAATGGGACGGCGGTGGCGGTTTGGAATTTGGGGAGTAATTATGGGGTGACGGATAGGAGTGTGGTCTTGAGTCAGGGTCTTGCGGCTGGGGAGCAGGTGCAGGCTCTAGCCGACCTAAATCTAGATGGCAGTTTGGATTTGGTCGTACGGCAGAAGGCTAGCGATGTCAGTGGTATTCCCATTTACTACTTAAACAAAACAACGTTCCAACTGACGACGCCAATCCAATTCCTGGTCCAACCACCTGCGACCACAGCTTATAGTACGGGCGATCGCCGCTTCGACATTATTGATGCGGTGGACTTGGGTGGCCCCTTGGTGACGCTGAACCTTGGGTAGTCATTGAGGCGTACGGTTAGAAACGGGATGCTTGGCGATCGGCTGGGCATCCCGTTTTTTTGCTGTAATTTTCTATCCAGCGACGGTCATGGGTTCCGGGGGGGATTATTCCTCGTGAATCTTCCCTTCCAATAACGTCTTCGCAAACAGCGTCACCAACCCCAACAGCGCCAACAAAATCGAAGCCCCAAAGGCCGCAGTCGTCGCATACTGCTTATAGGAATCTTCTACAAACAACGACAACGTCTGCGTCTTCCCCGCAATATTCCCCGACACCACCGACACCGCCCCAAACTCCCCCATCGTCCGCGCATTCGTCAACACCACCCCATACAGCAACCCCCACCGAATATTCGGCAGCGTCACCCGCCAAAAAATCTGCCAATCATTGGCCCCCAAGGTCCTAGCCGCCTCCTCCTGCTCCGGCCCCACCTCCTCCAGCACTGGAATCACCTCCCGCGCCACAAACGGCAGCGTCACAAACGCCGTCGCCAGCAAGATCCCCGGCAGCGCAAAAATTACCTTAACATCGATCGCCCCCAGCCACCCCCCCAGCCACCCATTGCGCCCATACAACAACACAATCATCAATCCCGCCACCACCGGCGAAATCGAAAACGGCAAATCCAACAAACTAATCACAAAGGCCCTGCCCCAAAACTGATTGCGGGCAATAGCCCAAGCCGCCAACAATCCAAACACCGTATTAATCGGCACCACCACAAACGCAATCAGCAATGTCAATAGCAACGCACTCTGCAACTCCACCTCATGGAAGGTCGCCAAGAAAGGCGTCAAACCATAGCGCAAGGCCTGCCAAAAACATTCACCGCCGGAATCAGCAAAATCAACGCCAGATAGGCGATCGCCACCCCAATTAACAAAGGCTGAAAAAATGTCTTTGCTCCCATTCCCTTACTGCGCATACCGTCGCCCCCAAGCCTGTAAAAGATTAATCGCAAACAGCATTACGAGCGAAATCAGCAGCATCACCGCCCCAATCACCGTCGCCCCAAACAAGTCATACTGCTCCAGACGCTGGAAAATCAACACTGGCGCAATCAAATCCTTAAATGGTGTATTCGACGAAATCATCACCGTCGAGCCATATTCCCCCACCGCCCGCGCAAACCCCAGGGCCACCCCCGTCAAAATCGCCGGAAACAACGGCGGCAATGTCACCTTCCAAAAGGTTTCCCAAGGCGTCGCCCCCAGGGACCAGGCCGCCTCCTCCATATCGCGATCCATCTCCGCCAGCACAGGCTGCACCGTCCGCACCACAAAGGGCAGCGAAGTAAACAGCATGGCGATCGCACCCCAATTTGATTAAAGGCCAATTTTATCCCCAGGGGCGCCGCCATCGATCCCACCCAGCCCGTCTTGCTATAGACCGTCGCCAGCGTCAACCCCGCCACCGCCGTCGGCAACGCAAAGGGCAGATCCACCACCGAATCCACCAGCCGCCGAAACGGAAAGTCATAGCGCACCAAAACCCAAGCGATCAACGTCCCAAATAACCCATTAATCACCGCCGTCACCAGCGCAATCCCAAAGGTTACCGTATAGGCCGACAGTGCCGTCGGACTTGTGGCAATTCGCCAAAATTCCGCTGGATTGCTACTAAAGGCCGTCATCAGCAAGGCGGCGATCGGCAGTAATAGCATGACCGACAGATAGATCGCCGTCACTGGCGCCGCGATCGGAATAGTCGAAAACTTAAAACGCCTTTTCATTTGCCCTTCTCCTGCTGAATCCGATCGAACAGCCCACCATCACTAAAAAACTTCTTCTGCAAAGCCTTCCAGCCCCCCAGTTCATCGACCGTCGTCAGTTGTTTAATCTCTGGGAAAGACCGAAGCAGATCGCGATCGCCAATCAACTTCGGATCACTCGGTCGAAACCCCGCTTTAACAAACTCTGTCTGGGCCTCCGGGGAAAAAAGATAGGCCACAAACGCCTCGACCACGGCGCGATTACCATGTCGATCGACGTTCCGATCGACAATGGCCACTGGTGCTTCGATCACGATATTGGGATCGGCGATGCGCGCTGGCAGATGTTCCCCTTTTTCGGCGGCGAGGCGGACTTCGTTTTCATAATTGAGTAGGACATCGCCTTCCCCTTGGCGGAAAAAGGTATCGCTGGCCTCTCGGGCATCCCGCGAAAGAATTGGCACATTGTTGTAGACATTTTTCACGTAGACTTCGGCCTGATCGGGGGAGAGTCCAGCCTTAAGGGCCGCATTCCAGAGGGCGAGGAAGTTCCATCTGGCCACACCGGAGGTTTTGGGGTCGGCGGTGAGGATTTTAATGCCGGGGCGGGCGAGATCCTTCCAGCCTTGGATGTTTTTGGGATTGTCGGGGCGGGTGACGATCGCAATGACGGATTTGGTCAGGGTGCTGCGGTTGGGGAAACGCTTCTCCCAGTTGGGTTTGATCAGGCCAGCGCCTTCGATTTTGCTGATGTCGAGGCCCAGGGCGAGGTGTACCACATCGGCTTCCAGGCCATCCACCACGGCCCGCGTCTGCGATCCCGATCCCCCGAAGCTCTGGTTGACCACCACCCGCTGTTTGTGCTCCTTCTTCCACCGGGCTTCAAACTGCGGAATGATCTGGCGATAGGCCGACTTGGTCACGGCAAAGCCCGCCAGGGTCAGCTCTACGGTGTTCTCCCCGCGACTGGTATTACAGCCGACGATCGCCACCATCGTGCAGAGGCCTAACAAAACGTGGCAATCACTCGCCTCAACTGGTTCATGGGAAAACGGAGTTATCGATCAGGGACGTACCGCTCCCAATCCTATCGATAAATGGCACTGGGCACAATGTTGCGCACAATTGGGCGACCTAGCCCACACGAATGTGATCGTAGACGGCGGCGTAGGTCTTGGCCGATCGCGTCCAGGAGTAGTCGGCCTTGGCGCCTTGGGCCGCAAGCTGCTGGAATAGGTCAGGGCGTTGGTACCAAAGATCAAAGGCACGGCCTAGGGCCGATTCGAGGCCAGCGGTGTTGCTGTCGTAGAAGACAAATCCGTTGCGCTCTTCCAGTTCGTGTTCTGTGTCGTAGTCCCAGTCAAAGACGGTGTTGACTAGGCCGCCGACGCCTCGGACGACGGGGACGGTACCGTAGGCCAGACCAATCACCTGGGTGAGGCCGCAGGGTTCGAAGTTGCTGGGGATGACGATGATGTCGGCCCCGGCGTAGATCAGGTAGGGAGAGTTCTTCGTTGAAGGCGAGTTCTAGGTGGCAGTCGGGGTTGCCCGTGAGGTGCTCCTTTTCGTGGCGGAAGTAGGCGTCGATGGCCGGGTTCCGTGGCGGAGCCGAGCAGC
>JAAUSA010000265.1 GCA_012031975.1 Alkalinema sp. RU_4_3
GATCGCTCCCCTCTGGAATGTCAAGATCGATCAACCGCCCTGCCTGATGACCCCAGTTCTACCACGTCCCTCCGCACCGACCCCATCTCCCGCGCCGAAGCCCTCCGCCAAGCCCAACTGAGCCTGCTCAAGAACCCGCAATACCAGCTGCCCCTGTTCTGGTCACCCTATGTGCTGATTGGCAATTGGCTCTGACATAAGGGAGCCAGCTTCAAACGCGCCTCAAGTTAAGCGTTGCATCTGGTAAGATCACCCCATGTCTAAATCGGTTGTGATTAACCTAGGAACAGGAGACCTGGGCGATGGGTTGCCCCGAGTCACTGCCCAAGTATGGCTGGACGAGCGTTCGCGTCCAGAACAGTCGATTGGCAGCTTACCCCCCGCCCCCTGCCTGGTCGAACTCTATCGCCATTGGCAAGCCTTCTATCGCACCCTTTGGGAATGTATGGCCTCACCCAGGCAAAACGATCCCACCGCCCTCCGTTCTGCCGAACCTTACCCAGCCATCGACCTAGACTTCGGCCAACCCGTTATCACCAACATTTCCCAATCCAGTTTCGAGGACCTGAGCCGCAGGCTTCAGACCGCCATGGGAGACTGGTTGCAATCAGAATGCTTTCTGCCCATCGAGCGGCATTTACGCTCACGGTTCGATCCCACGGACGAAATCCGCGTCGTGTTCGAAACGGATAATGACCTGCTACGACGCTTGCCCTGGCAGCATTGGACCTTTTTTAACGACTATCCTAAGGCCGAAATGGCCTTGAGCTGTCCCGAATATCAATTCCGCCCAGCCGTCCCTCGCTTGCCCCATAAAAAAACCCGCATCCTAGCTGTGATGGGAGATACCAAAGGAATCTCCCTGACCAAGGATTCACTCTTTTTGCAGCAGTTGACCGATGCCGAAACCCATTTTCTCGTCAATCCAAGCCGCCAGGAATTTAATCACCAGCTTTGGTCTGAGTCAGGTTGGGACATGCTTTTTTTGCGGGCCATAGTCGCAGCGAAGGGGACACCGGACGGATCTATATTAATGATCAGCCAAAACACAATAGCCTGACGATCGAACAATTCGCAGCGGCGATCGAAGGCGCCGTCAATCGCGGTCTAAAATTAGCGATTTTTAATTCCTGTGATGGGTTGGGACTGGCATCGGCCCTAGGGCGCCTGCATATTCCCCAGGTAATTGTCATGCGAGAACCCGTGGCAAATCAGGTCGCCCATGCCTTTTTCAAATATTTTCTAGCAGCCTTTGCCGAACAGCATCTCTCCCTTTACCTTTCCGTACGCCAAGCCCGGCGCAATTGCAGGGCCTAGAAGACGATTTCCCCGGCGCTTCCTGGCTGCCCGTCCTCTGCCAAAATCCCTCCACCGAGCCACCCCTTTGGCGAGACTGGTCGAAGCCCGAGCCCGAGCCAAAGCGATCGCCTCGTTTAGCGCGATCGCCCATCCCCGTCTTGCTCACCAGTTTACTCGCGACAGCCACAGTCCTTGGCCTGCGTCATCTAGGCGCCCTCCAACCCCTAGAGCTCCAAGCCTTTGACCAAGTCCTGCGCCTGCGCCCCGCAGAATCCCCCGATCAACGACTGCTAATTATCACCATCACCGAAGACGATCTAAAACTACCCGAACAAACCGATCGCAAGGGCTCCCTCTCCGACAGCGCCCTGACCATCGTCCTGCAAAAACTAATCCCATTAAACCCTCGGGCGATCGGATTAGATGTCTACCATGATTTCCCCTTCAATTCGACTTCAGCCCCCTTAGACAAGCTGCTAAACAATCAATCTAATTTCTTTGCCATTTGCAAAGTCAACGATCCCGAGGGAAACTACGCTGAAATTGGGCCTTTTCCGAATTTTTCGAGTGATTATCAGGGTTTTAGTGATGTGGTGACCGATGACGATAGCGTACTGCGGCGCCATTTGGTCAGCATGGATCGATTGCCTGGGGCCGCCTGTAATACGCCCTACGCCCTGAGTACCCAGTTAGCCCTTCATTACCTGAAAGCCGAAGGCATTACCCAAGGCTACGGCTCTAGGGGCACCCTATACCTCGGCCCCCACCGCTTCCCCCGCCTCCAAAACCACACAGGCGGCTATCAAAGGGCTGACACCGCAGGCTACCAAATCCTGCTGAATTATCGCTTTACCCAAAGCTCCCTCAGCCCTTCCCCCACCATTAGTTTGAAGGAGGTACTCGCTGGGCGCATCAAGGCCGAAGATGTGCGCGATCGGATTATTCTCATCGGTGTCGTCGCCCCCAGCAGCAAAGACGCCCTCGCCACGCCCTACGCCCAAAAAATACCCGGCGTATTTCTCCAGGCCCAGATGGTCAGCCAATTGCTCAGCGCCGTCCAAGATGGTCGTAGGCCGATCGAAGCCTGGGCCTGGCCCCTAGACATCCTCTGGATCTGGGGCTGGGCCACCGTGGGCGGTCTATTGGTCTGGTACTGTCGATCGCTGCCCTATCGGCTCGGCCTTGAGCTCCTTGCCCTAGGGACCTTAGGGGCGATCTGTTTCTACGGGAGCCTGCACAGTCAATGGATTCCCCTCGTGCCATCGGTCTTTGGATTTATCGTCACCAGTGGTGCCGTCGCCCTGATCCTGACCCATCAAGATCCTAATCAAACTCCTAAACTAGGTATCGATCATGCGATTTAATCAAGCAGAATTAACGATCGCCCTCTTCATCACCCTATCGGCGATCGGCATTAAACCATCCGTAGCAGCAGACCCGCCTAGCACAGGTGTGCCGGGGCGCCGCGCGGATGCAGGCAGTCGAGGCTGCGGCGATAACGACCCCGTAATCAAACCGCTCACAGCCCTAGTCCCAATTCAAAAAACAGCCACCAGCACCACCGTCATCGGCAAAACAGCAGCCTCCCATCCTACCTTTTGGTTTTATTTGCCCCATCGTGCACCATTCACGGCAAAGTTTGTTTTGCAGGATGAAGCGGGTGAGGCCCTTTACGAATCCGATGTCGCTCTCCCCACCGACACGAACATCCTGAGTATAACCCTGCCCAAAACCGTCGCCCCCTTAGCCACGGGCAAACAATACCAGTGGTTTTTCAAACTATATTGTCAGTCCATATCTCCCCCCGAATCCTTCGTTAACGGCTGGATTCAACGGGAAGCCCTCCCCTCCGACCTCACCCAGCACCTCAAAACCGCCAACCCCCAGCAGCAAATCCAGCTCTATGCCAAGGGTGGATTTTGGCATGAGTCCCTCGCCACGGCGGCGGAATTGCAGCAGCAAAATCTGGGGGATGGAGCCTGGGGAGATTTATTGCGATCGATCGGCCTAGAGACCATTGCAAAAGAGGCGACCCCCTAAGTTTTGGAACCAGACCAGACGATCGCATCGCCCTGGCCCCAGAATCTGTCGTACTTGGTCACCTGAATATCGCCCAAGACCTTCACTTGGCAGGCCAGCCGTCGCCCCTTCTCCCGCGATCCCACCAGGGAATGCGGATGCAGGGCCAGACGGCCTTTTTCTTTCCAGGTGAGGGGGGACACGGGTCCAGCGATCGCCACTGCGCAGGTGCCACAGGTGCCGAGACTATGGCAATTGATAATGTTGGCGCGATCGTTGTACAGATCGACGCCATGCTTCAGGAGCGCCTGCCGTAGATTCGCCCCTGTTGGGCATTCGATCGATTTTCCTTGGGCTTGTACGATCGGCATATTCATTTCCGGTATGAGTTATTTAGCAGGCCGAACCACGCGGACCAGTTTACCTTCTAACGGCTCTTCGGCCAGAATAGCAGCATCGACGCGATTAGCAAAGGCTTCCCAATTGCGATCGTCGGTGCAGTTGATGATTCCGGCATGGTCGGGTTGGGCGAGGTGCAGTTGTTTGAAGTCGTAGCGATTGAGGGTTAGTACGGCACGACCTTGACTGGTGGCAAAGGCAAGAACTTCGTCGTCAGGGATTTGCAAACCTGCTTTACCGGCTTCTTGCACGGTCAATACGTCATGTCCGAGGGCACGGAGGTATGTGACTACCGGAAATGGATACTGTTCATCAGCGTATAGTCTGGCCAAGATTAAGCGGCCTCGTTGATTTGAATGGCTGTGGCGATCTCCTCGGGATGGGTGGCGGCATAGATCCAAGCCTGGGTGAGGTCGGTGGCGGTGAGGGTGGGATAGCTGGTGAGGAGGTCGGCTTCGCTGTAGCCTAGGGTGCGGGCTTCGATGAGGCTCCAGACTGGAATGCGAGTGTTGGCGATGCAGGCGGTGCCGCCGCAGACGCCGGGGGTCTTTGTGATGCCACGAGAATTTTTGCCCAGGGTTTGCATCAAGGTTTGGATGACTTGGGCTTGCTCGCTAGAAGTTAGGGTGAGAAGTTCGGTTTCAATCTCTTGGAGTGTCATGGGAGATGAGCGGTTTCTGGCTCAGGGATGTTGACAGCTTTTTCCTAGTATAGCGGAGCATCTTAGTTGCTGACCTCAGGAATTTCAATGTGGCGTCGGTCACTCGTCAGATCTACGCAATCCTGTTCGCGGACGGCACCCTAAATTGCATCGGGCTCGATATCCATCTTGCTAACAGGATTGAATTTAGAATTACTGACTGCTCCGTCATCAATGACCGTTTAAAGTGGAAGAGCAGTATAATGAATGGGCACTATCACATCAAATATATGCACCAGCAAGTTTTTGAGACAACCTTTAAACAGACCGTACTTGATCTAGTGGAACTCGTACAGCAGTACGATAAAATGGATGAGGAATCCGATGTTGAACAGTTTTCCAAGCATGATCCTCTCAAGAATATTATCTCAGCTTTACCAGCAAAACTACGTTCTGACCAAGGTTTAGCACGAGACGAAAGTCTTCAGAAAGCTGATGAAATCGTTAGGAATGCGGAACAAGAAGTAAATAAGCCAGGAGCAAAGAAGAGAATTTGTGCTGGAATAAAAGACTTCACAGGAGACTCGCTCAGTCTACTGCCTGTTTTGCTGCTTGAGTTGACAAAGACAGGTGCAATAGTGATACCTTTTGATCCCACAGGAGTTTTCCTAATTAGTGCGGCTTGTTTAGTAGTTGCAAGAGTTGGGATATCAAGTTTTTGTGCTGAATAAGTTGAACTAGATAGAGCGAATGCACGCGTTTCTTGACACACAATCTGTAATAGATGAGTATTTGTCTACGCTGGTTCAATGCCAATAAACAACGACTAATGAGATTTTTCTTAATGAGGAATTCCAAGCTAGTCTTTATTGATATATTGCAGATTGTATGCGTTCGCTCTATTAGACCTAACTATTTAATGTTCAAGTTTCTCGTCAGGGAATATAGCTCGCATTATGGGACAAGGGTTGCAGCGCTTGGCTAAAATCAATTAATCAATCGACAAAAAATAAAAATTTCAGACCTCGATTTCGAAAACCTTGAACATAGAGTTACATGACACTACAATAAGGCTTTACTTTGAGATACAAGAAAACTGTATCTATTGGTCTAAAAATTACTATATTTTGGAAAGCTCCACGAATAGTACCTTCAATCAAAATACCTAACATAGCAAATCTTTTACTATCCAAATATGTTTCGGAATAACCTCTATCTTTTCCATGGAGTTCTGGATCTCCTGATGTTCCGTGTCCAGTAATAAGAAGCGATCCAGAATCACCCGGCTGCGCGTTAATAATGGCAGTAAAATGAGGAACCACAGCTGAAACAGGGCCAAGTTCTAACATCCCAGAATAATCAATAGACCTCTTTCACATTAGCTGAATCCGCTAGCTAGCCGACCTTCCAAGTTATAGATAGCAGCTAGTAAATTACACCGCAAACCAAAACGTGTACGGCGATTGCGATACCGTCCCGATAAAATCCGGAAAATCTTTAAACAGCGGTTGACATGTTCAATCACGATCCGTCGTCGTGCCAAGCTTCGATTCTCTAACTTTTGGCTGG
>JAAUSA010000054.1 GCA_012031975.1 Alkalinema sp. RU_4_3
CCGAAGGAATATTAATCGGCTCATCCAGCAGATTCATCACCCGACTGATCGAAGCCATGGCCCGCTGGTACTGGTCCATGGTCTGCCCCAGGCGTGTAAAGGGCCAGAGCAACCGCTGGATAATAAACACCATAAACCCGTAGGTCCCAACGGACAGAAACCCATTGGCCGCCGCCATCCCACCCAAAAACAGCGTCGCCGTAAACCCAATCAAAATCACAAACCGAATCAAGGGCACAAAGGCCGCACTCAGTACTATGGCCCCCCGGTTGCTCTGGCGGTAGGCATTGCTTTCCTGCTCGACGCGCGATCGCTCGTAGGTTTCTGCGGTGAAACTCTTGATCGTGGCGATTCCAGTGAGATTGTTCGCAAGCCTTGCGCTGATCAAGCTAGCCTTCTCCCGCACATCCCTATAACGCGGAGCCAGCCGCCGTTGAAACAGCACCGACCCAATCAAAATAAACGGAATCGGCAGCATCGCCCACAGCGAAACCCCCGGAGCCAAGATCACAAACGTCGTCCCCACAAATAAAACAGTGGTCGCAAACTGAAGCAGCTCATTGGCCCCACTGTCGAGGAACCGCTCCAACTGGTTGATGTCGTCATTGAGCACTGAGAGCAAAGCCCCCGTACTGCGGGACTCAAAGAAGCTGAGTTCGAGGTCCTGGAGGTGACCATAGGCATCTAGGCGTAGGTCATGCTGAAGATTCTGGGCCAGATCCCGCCAGAGTTTATCAAAGGCATACTCAAAGGCTGACTCCGCCCCCCAGATCACCAAGGTCAGCAGCGACAGCAGCAACAACTGCCCCGTAATGCTCGTCACCCCCACCTGGGCCACCAGAGAGGCCTCCCGCTTCACCACAATATCCACAGCCATGCCAATCAAGTAGGGCGGAGCTAGATCAAAAATCTTATTCAATATAGAGCAGGCCGTAGCGGCCCGAATGGCTCCTTTGTAACGCTGGCCATAGCGCAGCAACCGGGACAGGGGATGGGGAGAGACGGATGCACCCATAGGAACTCCAGAGGATAGGGACAGGCCTAGGCCCTCTAGCCTACCAAATCTTGCTCAGCCATGGTGAAACCCTGACTTTGTGAACATTTTTGGATCAATCCACCCCATTCCCAGGCCAAAACAGCCGTATTTTGGTACAATGGAACTATGGCGATCAAAAAAATATCCAAAAAATCAGATATTTACGTTGCCGCTTTAAAAAACTGCACTATAATTCCAGCGCAAACGTCGCTACTCCAGTAAAGAGAACGATCATGAACAAAGCAGAACTCGTCGATGCAATCGCTGCGCAGGCTTCCGTAACGAAAAAGGAAGCTGATGCAGTGCTGTCCGCAATGATTGATGTGGTCATGGAGACCGTTGCCAAGCAAGATAAAGTCACCTTGGTTGGGTTTGGTACCTTTGAAGCGCGCGATCGCCAAGCCCGCGAAGGCCGCAACCCCAGCACCGGTCAGCCCATCAAAATCCCCGCCACCACTGTGCCTGCTTTCTCCGCTGGGAAAGGCTTCAAGGATATGGTTGCTAGTGCCAAGCCCGCTAAAGGCGGCAAGAAGAAGTAATCTTCTCCAAAATTATTTCTGTTGGGAACCAGTGGGTGAGAGGCTATCTCTGCGCCCACTGGTTTTTATGTGATTATCCAGCGCGATTCGTGAGTTTTGTCAGCACCTCATTGGATCGATCGACAAAGGACTTCATCCCATCGGCATCAAACCCTTTCTGGGCCATCAGTGCAAGATCATAGATATGGTTGCAGATCAAGGTTGCCAGGGGCGAGTTGTCATCGCTGATGGTCGAGAGGTTTTTCACCAAAGGGTGATTGGTGTTGAGCAACAGAACATGTTCTTCGGGGAACTGCATCTGCTGCTGCTGCATCATCGCCATCATCTCCTGCATCCGACGCTGCTCTTCAGGGAGTAAAACCATAGCAGGCGGCGCACTGGCGGGATCGTCAGTCTTGAGGGATTCCGTGCGAATGGTGATCTTGGGTTTGTTCAGGGCGCTGACGAATAGGCCCTTGACGCGATCGCTAAAGGTTTGATTCGTCGTCGGATCAATCACTTCGGGGTTGTCTTTCTCGATCAAAGACTCATCGAGATCGGCATCCACACGGGCAAACTTCACCTCGGTATAGCTCTGCTCCAGCACCGCCGCGAAGGGGCTGTCAATGAACGAATCCAGGAACAGCACCTCAATCCCTCGGTTCTTATAGAGGTTGACGTAGGTGGCCTGGGCGACGGCATCGTTGCAGTAGAAGACCCGGTTGGGGTTGGTTTCTTTATTGCGATCGAGGTAGTCAGCTAAGGTCGTATAGGTCTGGCCGTCAATGGTATTACTCACCGCCCCACTCTGCCAAACGTCCCCTTCGGCAGTTTCGACTTCCACCTTCGAAGCGCTGTCAGATTCCTGCCAAGTGGTCCGGAATACGACGATCTCTTCGACTTGCTTCTTGAATTTGTCATCATTCATTGACCCAAACTTGACGAAGGTGCCCAGGTCCTGCCAGGAGCGCAGGTAGGCGGCGCGATCGTCGCGGTAGAGATCCTTGAGGCGATCGCCCACTTTTTTCGCGATATAGTTCCCTATTTGCTTAACGGTGCGATCGGCCTGGAGGAAGCTTCTCGACACGTTGAGGGGAATATCGGTGCTGTCAATCACGCCTCTGAGGGGCGAGAGAAACTGAGGAATCACTTCTTCGCAGTTATCAGACACAAACACCTGATTACAGAAGAGTTTGGCAGAACTCTTGGTGATGTCCAGATCGGGCTTGAGTTTTGGGAAGTACAGAATCCCGTTGACCACAAAGGGATAGTCGGTGTTTAGGTGCACCCACAGCAGAGGCTCATCCTGGTAGGGGTAGAGATAACGGTAAAACTCCAGGTAGTCCTCGTCGGTGAGGTTGCTGGGAGATTCCTTCCAGATCGCCTTCTGCTTGTTGATCTGCTCCGCCGCCTGGGGTTCTTCGCCGCCGATCACTTCGAGCTTGATCGGGAAGGGCATGAAGTCGCAGTAGGTCTTGACCAGGGTGCGAATCCGGTAGGGTTCCAGGTATTCGAGTTCCTCTTCCTGGAGGTTGAGAATGATCTTGGTACCGCGATCGCTCCTTTCGCTTTCCGCTAGGGAATAGGCTGTCGATCCGTCACAGGTCCAGTGGACAGCCTGGGAATCCGCCTTGTAGGACAGGGTTTCGATTTCAACGGTGGAAGCCACCATGAAGGAGGAGTAGAAACCAAGCCCGAAGTGACCAATAATTTGCTCGTCGCCTGTCGCCTTGTACTTCTCAACAAACTCCTCTGCGCTGGAGAAGGCCACCTGGGTAATATATTTCTTGACTTCCTCGGCGGTCATGCCGATGCCGCGATCGCTAATCGATAGCGTTTTCTTTTCTTTATCGATGGTGATGGTGATATCAAGTTCACCAATTTCACTGGCCAGTTCCCCCGATCGCGACACCATGTTCAGCTTTTTGGTGGCATCAACGGCGTTGGAAATCAATTCTCTCAAGAAAATCTCATGGTCTGAATAGAGCCACTTCTTGATAATCGGGAAAATATTCTCGGTATGAATCGAAATATTGCCTTGTTCAAGTACAGTCGTCATCTTATATCTGACCTCACAAATCCGGGGCGTAGAAAGTGTCCAGGTTACATTCTGGAGGATTTGGGGCCGAGGCGGGCGATCGGGTTTCCGCACTGGAGGGTAGGGTGACGTTTGGCCAGGCGCAAACGTCACCCTACTGGGCGCTTAAGGCGTGATTTTCAAAATGCCCAGGTAGCCATCGCGGACATTCGGCACACCCGAGGCGGTTTCCTTACCGTTGGCATCGAGCACAGGTAGACCATCAGCCCCATTCACCACCGATTCCTTGGCGGGATTCAGGGGATTCGGAGCCAGGGATCCCGGCGTCGTCATCATGTAACCCCAGTCCACGGTGCCGACGACCGCGACGCGATCGCCAAACAAGGCAATATTGTTGAACTCCCCACCACCGCCAGGATTCCGGCTGAAGGGGGTCCAGCGCAGGCGCTGTTTCATATCTGGGGAAACCATCAGGAAGGCCAGATCGTAGGGCTTGTAGGGTGCGACCTTTTCGCCGTTGAAGCTGTTGAAGTCGCGATCGAGAATCCCGTAGGCGGCGGTACCCACGACGTAGATGTTGCCTTTGCTATCGAGGGCGAGACCACCGTCCTTGGCCCGGAAGCTGTTGGCCAACCCTGGGCGGAGGGGATTGGTCGCATCGGGCAAGCGGGGAACGGCGTACTGTCCGGCCATGACGATGCCGTCGCTCTCGCGGATGGTGGCGTAGTAGAGGAAGTGGGCGGACCTGGAATTGTAGGTGTTGCTGTAGGCGTCGGGTTTGACGCGGGTCTCGATCGGCACTTCGTTGCCTTGGCTATTGACTTCGTAGTATTTGCCCAGGTGTTTGCCATCCCATCGGAAGACGGAATTACCGCCAGCACTTTCGCCTAGTACGGCAAGCTGTTCCACGCCATTGACGCGGGCGATTACGACTTGATACAGGCGAGAGTCGGCCATGTTATTCAAGATCGGTTTAGTCGGGTGGAAGGGGTTGGGATCGGTGGGGCATTCAGAACCCGGCGCATCCGGTGCGATGCCTTCCATGGGTTTTAGGGGATCGAACTGGGCTAGGCGGTTGGGGTTGTAGTCCCAGCTGCGCCAGATGCAGGTCATGTTTTGTTTGGGGTTCATGGCCCAGAGGAAGGGGACCTGGACGGGATTGTTGCGATCGTTGATGTTGCGACGGTTGGAGTAGCCGACGACGTAGACGCGGTTGCCTGTGCCGTTGATCGCAACATCGTTGACGAAGTCGCGGCCATCGAGGATGCGGTTTTGCTTGAGGGTGCCTGTCGAGTCGAAGATCATCACGTTCTTGGACCGCAGCACGGCCGTATCCCCCGCCGGGTTCATGGCCACACGGGTCTTGGTCCCATCCTTGGAGCCACCGGGATCGGGAAGCGTCGGCAACGTATTCTGGGCCACAACTTTCATCGTGGAGATTTGTAGCCAGACCACGCCAAAATCACCGCCGACGACCAGGCGATCGTTTTTTGCCTGGACTTCCATGTCGTCGATGCGCTTCCCAAGGGTGATCCAGCTCAGTACTTTCTTACCATCGGCAGAAATTTTCAGCAGGCTGGCCGTCTGGGAGGCCGTGGGTGTGGTTTTGAAGTTGCCGCCGACTAAGATTTCGCCGTCCTGGGTGAAGCCGACGACACGGGCTGCGGTGTCTCCGCCGGCTTTCCCAATAAAACTACCGTAGGTGAGGTTGTGCTCTTTATAAACGGTGGGTTTGATATCTTCAGCGGCCTTTACCGGGAGGACTGCGCCTGTCAGGCTGAGGAAGGCAATGCTGGCAAGGGCGATCGATCGAGTTCCCATGAATATCTCCTTACGTCTGGCTTTCAGACGACTTGAGTGGTGTTGTATAGAATTGCGATGTCTTCTGATTTTCAGGAAGAATCCGGTTAAAAAACCAGCCTCTATGGAAAAATACGCAGGTCGGCGGAACTTTCCGGATAAAATGACCGAGATTTCTATGTGTTTATACGGAGAAGTCAGGGTTGTTGGTACCAGAGGGAAAAGCGGGGGAGAAATGTACTAGGATAAGTAGCTGTCTTTACTTACTTGAGTCCCCATGCTGAGAGCCGGAATTGTTGGTTTACCCAATGTTGGCAAGTCTACGTTGTTCAACGCGATCGTGGGCAATGCTAAGGCTCAGGCGGCGAACTTTCCCTTCTGTACGATCGAGCCGAATGTGGGCATTGTGGCGGTCCCGGACGATCGGCTGAATGTGCTGGCCAAAATTTCCAGCTCAAAGGATATTGTCCCAGCCAGGGTGGAGTTTGTGGATATCGCCGGGCTCGTCAAGGGGGCCAGCAAAGGAGAGGGCCTGGGGAACCAGTTTTTGGCGAACATTCGTGAGGTGGATGCGATCGTCCATGTTGTGAGGTGTTTTGAGAACGATGATATTATCCATGTCTCGGGTAAGGTGGACCCCCTGGATGATGCCGAGGTGATTAATTTGGAACTCTGTCTGGCGGATTTAGCCCAGGCCGAGAAGCGCGTTGAACGGGCGCGCAAGGATATGCGGACGAAGAAGGAGTTGCAGACTGAAGTTGAAGCTCTGGACAAGATCGTAGCGGCGCTGAATTTGGGTAAACCTGCGCGATCGGTGGTTTTGACTGCTGAGGAAGAGTTGGCGATCAAGGCCATGGGCTTTATGACGCGCAAACCTGTGATCTATGCAGCGAATGTGAATGATGATGAGTTAGCCACGGGAAATGAATTTGTCGAAAAAGTTCGTGCCATTGCCAAGGAAGAAGGTGCAGAGGTCGTGGTGATTTCGGCCCAGGTGGAGTCGGAATTGGTGGAATTGCCGGAGGAGGAGCGATCGGAGTTTTTGGAATCGCTGGGTGTGACAGAGGGTGGTCTGCAATCCCTGATTCGGGCGACCTATGGCCTGCTGGGTTTGCAAACCTATTTTACGACGGGGCCGCAGGAGACGCGGGCTTGGACGATCCAGAAGGGAATGCTGGCGCCTCAGGCGGCGGGGGTGATTCATACGGATTTTGAGCGTGGTTTTATCCGCGCGGAGACGGTGGCCTATAAGGATCTGGTGGAGAATGGGGCGATGAATGCGGCGAAGGAGAAGGGGTTGGTGCGCAGTGAAGGGAAGGAGTATGTGGTGAATGAGGGGGATGTGATGTTGTTTCGGTTTAATGTTTAGATGCTTGTTGCGATCGCGATCTGATGAGGCCCCCAAACCCAAGTTATAGTCCTTTGGGCATTCAAGAATAGGGGGCTTTGGACTGGGTTATTTTTGCGGGCCACTTGCTATCGATCGACTAGACCTCACAAAAAGTTATATCAGTTACTGGTGAGTCACTAAGACCCACGGGCATACTAGCCTGCAAGGGGCTGCTCATTCTTTCACATGTCACACTATAGTACTACTGGAGATGCTCCATGGTTGCCACGAATGCTCAAAAAGAGTTCCGTTCCGTTCGTAAAGCTACGGTTTTGAGAGATTCCACGGGTGATGCGCTCCGCATTGGTGGATACAGTCCCGATAAAAAAAGTCGCAATTCGAAGAAGTTTGAAGCTGAGGGCGGCTTCAATGGCAAAATGCCGGAGATTGTTGACCTGCGTCCTTTTATGTCCCCGGTCGAAAACCAACGGGATTCCAATAGCTGTACGGCTAATGCGATCGCAGGTGCCTATGAGTACCTAGAAAATCGTATCCATGGTGAGGTTAACGATGTCAGTCGTCTATTTATTTACTATAACGCCCGCGCCCTAGATAATGAAACGCATCAGGATGAGGGCACCAGACTCTCCAACTGTGTTAAAGTCGTGCGCAAATATGGGGCCTGTTCTGAACGCACTTGGCCCTTTGAATTAAACCAAATTAAGCGCAAGCCACCGACCGATGCCTATAAAGAAGCGGTTAAATTCCGCATTGAAGATGCGGCTTCGGTGGATATCGATCTCGATGAAATGCGCGCTTGTTTAGCCTCTGGCTATCCCTTTGTCTTCGGATTGCAGTTGTTTGACTCCTTTAATAAGGCTGGCGGAAATGGTGGCTTAGTGCCGATGCCCGATCCGGACAGCGAAACCCATAATGGGGGCCATGCCATGCTCTGTGTCGGCTACTCCGATCCGGATCAGGTGTTTATTGTCCGCAATTCCTGGGGATCTGAGTGGGGTGATGAAGGCTATTGCTACATTCCCTATGCCTACATGGCGGACAGGAACTTCAATCATGATTGCTGGGTGATCTATCAGGTGAGCGGGCGTAAGGTTGATTTCCGTCGGGACATCGTCCGTCCTCAGCCTATCTTTACACCCGAACGCGCCGAAATGGTCAGAAGTTTGCGCGTTCCGGGTAGAACCCATACGCCAAACGGCATTGCGTTGTTTAACGATTCCTATCAGTTCACCTATGAAGAGCAACTGGTCTATCTCTACGACTCCTACGTTAGTATTTACGAGGTAGAGGATCTCGAAAGTCTGTACTATATGGAGTACGAAGAAGAGTACGAGGAAGAGTACGAAGAGTCCTGGTACGAGGAGTCGGAATATTTGTACGAAGAGGAATCCTATGAAGATGATTCCTATGAAGATGAATCAGAGGATGAAGAGGATAGTGACGAAGACGATGATTCCATTGAAGATTCCTATGAGGATGAATCAGAGGATGAAGAGGATAGCGACGAAGAGGATGATTCCATTGAAGACTCCTATGAGGATGAATCAGAAGATGGAGAGGATAGCAACGAAGACGAAGGCAGCTACGATGAAGCTGGCGATGAGGGTGGCGATGAAGATGAGGGTGGTGATGAAGGTGGCGATGAAGATGAGGGTGGTGATGAAGGTGGTTACGATGAAGGCGGTGACGAATAATAGCCTTCATCGTAAATCCCACTTAATCTAGGCAAAAGCCCCATGGAACCTGAAGATTCCATGGGGCTAGCCGTGCAAATCTCCTTGTTAGCCCTGAAGCGACGCCATCCCTCGATCGAACAATACCTGCGCATAATTCGTCCAAGCCCCCTGTCCCCAATAGCGGAAACAACTGGTTTGTAGAAGCAAATTATATAAAAGCGCTGTTTGGAACTGCTCATCATGGCGCTCTAGATCTGGGAATTTGCCATGGAACGCCACGCTTAGCCGCAGCATCGGCCCCAACACGTTGTCATAGCCTTTGACCCAATTAATATCGTTGGTCCAGGATGCGCCTTCCATGGAGAAGCGATCGTCCTCGGCCTGAATCGCTGCGATCGCCGCTTCAACATTTACCACATCACTAACCCGCTCCCAAATTCGATGTTGGCCAATCGATTGGATTTTGGGAAATCAGTTTCCTTAAGACCGAGGTTAGCGATCGCCGCTAAATACTCTGTGCCATTAAACCCCGTCACCCCAGAGTTCCCATCCCGCATTTCATACCAGGGTCTAGGATAGTCGCGGGGGAATTCATTCATCATGACGCCGCCGTTTTCGCCGTCGGCGATTTGGGAGACTAGGGATGGGATGGCAATGTTATTGAGGGTGAGGCGATCGCGTCCCTTTGCTTCGTAGTAGGGCTGCATCTGGGCGACGAGTTTCGTATCGGAGCCCTGGGTTTTGACGAGGGCCACAATCGTCGCGGTTTCGCCTGTGGAACTTCTTGCAACCAGTAGGTTGGGGCCGTAGCGCTGATCGTCGGTTAAACCCTGGCCATTTAGCTGTTCGACGGAATGTTCCTGCACCAGTAGCCATTCATAGCCGCAGTCGCGCAGGGCTTTGACGTAGGCGTAGAGCTGGTCGGGGTGGTTGGGCAAATGCATTTCGGGGGGAGAGAAGCCCTTGACGCGACCTAGAGCTTCTGCCCCAAACATCGAGAGAAACTGGAACTGCCAAGCCCGGATCTGGAGTTTTAAGTCAGGAATTGGCGTGGAAGAAGCCACTGCATGGCTCCACATGGTCCCCAGCCATTCAACCTGTTCGCTATGGCTAGCGACTAAGCGTCCGAGCAATCCCAGGACATCTTCGCGGCCCATTTGTTGCAGTCCCCAGAGGAGGTTGCCGGAGTAGTCGAGCATGATGCGGGGATTGCAGCCTTCGGCGACCAGTTGGGGGATCAGTTCGCCCATGCGGCCATAGCAATGGGCAAAGACACCTGCGTTGTGGTTGTCCCCGTCATTGGGATGCTCGAACATATGCTGGAGGTTGGAGATCAGTTCGCCATGGTGGCCCGCTGGAATCGTGGGCTGGTGCATATGGAGGGCGCAGGCGAAGCCCGATCGCACCCCATCCAAGCTTCTCGGACGAGGGGTAGAAACCTGGGCTTGGGCGGCTTGGATCGCCTCTGAATCACCCCAAAATTTTGGCAAGCTGTCGATGGAAGAAGAGAGCATCGTCTGCATTTGCTGATACCTACATAGATAGTTGCGATCGTAGGCCATGGTTGCGCCTTCTAAAGGTTTCTCCTGGATTCCTTAATCTCGATCGCCCCGAACTGAGCAATCTGGGCCTAAAATAGGAGCTGCCCCACCTGATCTCAGCCGCTATGAACTCTTCCAATCACCCAAAACCAAATACTGAAGAGGATTGGAGCGATAGTGCCTGGATGGATGAGGAGCCGGGGCGGACGATCAAGGAGCCGGGACTGCGGGTGCGGACAGGTGACCCGAGTAATCCGATCGTGCTGGTGGAGACGGCCTTTTTGGCCAGTGCGGCGAGTTTGATTTGGTTTGTTAATTTTTATTTTCCGATGGGGCCGCTGTTGCAGATTTTCTTTCCGACGCCGATCGCGCTGGTCTATTTGCGATCGGGTCGGCGGGCGGCTTGGATGGCGGCGCTGATTTCGGGGCTTTTGCTGACGATTTTGATGGGGCCGCCGAGGAGTATTCAGTATGTGGTGCCCTATGGCTTGCTGGGGGTGCTGCTGGGGTATCTGTGGCAGCGGAAGAGCAGTTGGGGCTGGTCGATTTTCTTAGGTACGGTGTTGGCGACGATCGGGTCGTTCTTCCGGATTTGGCTGGTGTCGATTTTGCTGGGGGATGATCTTTGGACCTATTCGACGATTCAGGTGACGGGACTGTTGGATTGGGTGTTTACTAAATTCGGGCTATTGGTGCAGCCGACGTTGTCTTTGGTGCAATTGATGGCCGTGGGGTTAATTGTGTTGCGGAATTTGGTGTATTTGTTTGTGGTGCATGTGGTGGCTTGGTTTTTGTTGGATCGATTGGGCGATAAAATTCCTAATCCCCCGAAGTGGGTGCAGACATTGTTTGAGATGGAGTCTTGAAGTTGAGAATCTCGTCAATTTGCTGGGCGAGTAATTCTACGTGGGGGCGATCGAACATGGACATATGGCCGCCGGAATTGACCCAAACCTTGGTTTCGGCGTAGGCTGACCAGCCTAGATCGGGTTTTAATAGATGCTCATATTGGGGTGGGGCGTAGGCTCGAATGATGCAGACTTCGCCGCTGTAGGGTTTTGGAATGTAGGATTCAAGGATTTCGATGTGGCGGCAGTAGATTGGCTGGCGATGATTGGCAATGGTTAAACCGAGGTTTCTAGATAAGTGACCGCGTTGGGCTTGAAGTTTCCAATACCATTGGCGCACTGGCAGGGGTAATAATTGTCGGAGGGATTGGGTGATAAACGTCCGCTTTAGAGTGAATAGGGCTTGCAAGGTGGTTTGCCCCTTGGGGCCGCCGAAGAGATAGTAGCGATCAAGGGGAGTGGCGCGATCGAACAGAATTAAGGAGGCAACGCGATCGCCTGTTTTTGCAGCTGTTGGGCCATTTCATAGGCGACAATGCCACCGAAGGATGATCCGGCAAAGTGGTAGGGGCCTTGGGGTTGAAGGGCTCGGATTTGTTGAAGGTATTCTTGGGCGACTAATTCTATTGTGTTTAAATCTGGGCGTTGCCCGTGCAGAAATGCGGACTCTATACCGTAGATGGTGCGATTGCTCTGAAGCTGCTGCACGAGGGGCTGATAAAATAATACGCTGGGTCCGCCTGCATGGATCAGGAATAGGGGTTGGCGATCGTCTCCTGATCGCATACGCACGATGTTGGTGGTGGGACCTGTGGGCTGGACGAGCAGTTGGGCGATCGCGCTGATGGTGGGGGCTTGGAGGAGTTGGTTTAATCCGAGAGAAAGGCCTGTTTTTTGCTCGATCTGGGCGATTATTTGCATGGCCAGGAGGGAATGCCACCGAGGTCGAAGAAATTATCATCGATGCCGATGCTGGTGGAACCTAGGGATTGCTGCCAGATTTCTAGGAGTTGGTGTTCTAAATTGTTGCGAGGTTGTGTTTTGGGTTGTTCGGGTTGGGGAAGGACTGTGGGTAGGGCCTGGCGATCGAGTTTGCCATTGCTGGTTAAGGGTAATTTGGGCAAGAGTATTATGGTTGCAGGAACCATGAAGCTGGGTAATTGTTGTCGTAGGGATTGTTTGAGGGTTTCGGGGGTGAGACTGTGATGATTGTGTTGTAAAACAACGTAGGCAATAAGTTTTAGGGTTTGTTCGCCTTGGGCAATTACAGCCGCTGACTGTATGCCTTTTAATTTGCGCAGGGCCGTTTCGACTTCGCCGAGTTCTACGCGAAACCCGCGAATTTTAATTTGGTGATCGAGGCGGCCTAAATATTGAAGGTTGCCAGTTCCGCGATCGCGGACTAAATCCCCTGTTTTGTAAAGGCATCCTGGGCCAAAGGGATTGGGGATAAATGCTGCTGCTGTGGTTTCGGGCTGATTGAGATAGCCACGGGCGAGGGCATTGCCTCCTAGGTATAGTTCGCCCACAACTCCTGGAGGGACAGGATTGAGATGGTTATCTAAAACATAGGTTTGAACATGGGGGAGGGGGGAGCCGATCGGCGCGTCTGAGTCGGGCGTGGAAACAACAGTATGACCTGTAGCGACGACGGTGGTTTCGGTGGGGCCGTAGGTGTTGATCAGCATGGGTTTTTGGTGTTGCTCAAACCACAGGGCTATGCTGGCTGCATTTACTTTTTCGCCGCCAATGATCACTAATCGAACGGTGGGTGGAAACTGCGATCGCGATGTCGCCATCATGGCGATTAACTGCTGCCAGTAGGCTGTTGGTAAATCTAGGACAGAGATCTGCCAATCTTGGCAGTACTTTAAAAACGCGGCTGGTGTTGCCATCATGGTATCGGTGCGCAGCACAACTGTTCCGCCCGCTAGCCAGCAAGGATAGATCTCCTCTACAGCGGCGTCAAACCCGATCGAGGAAAACTGTAATACGCGATCGCGGTTTGAGAATTGGTAGGTTGCGATCACGCTTTGGCAAAATGCCGCGAGGGCCTGGTGCTCGATCATTACGCCTTTGGGTTGGCCTGTGGAACCGGAGGTGTAGATAATGTAGGCGAGGTTTTGGACAGTGCTGGTGGGGCCGAGGTTTTGATCGGAATATTGGGTGAGTTGGGTTGGAGAAAAGGTCGATGGTGTGACAAGTAGGGTGACTTCGGCATCCTGGAGGATTTGTTGGACCCTGTGGGGAGGATAGCTGGTGTCGATCGGGACATAGCAGCCCCCGGCTTTTAGCACGGCTAGGAGGGTAATAATTAATTCAGGGGATCGATCGAGCAAAACGCCAACTTTAGCTTCGGGCTGGATGCCTAGGGTTTGGAGATGACGGGCGAGACGATTGGCTCGCTGGTTGAGTTCTTGGTAGGTGAGTTGGCAGGCGGGAGATTGGAGGGCGATCGCTTGGGGCGTGCGGGTGACTTGCTGTTCAAATTGTTCGTGGATGCATTGGTTTACGGGCGTTGTGTTGATTGTAAACGAGGGTTTCTCGATGAGAGACAATTGCGAAATTAGTGTTTCGGGCCTGGCTAAAATATCTTCTAGGAGCGTTGTGAAACAGGCTGACATTTGTTCAATAGTGGAGCGATCGAACAAATCTGTGTTGTATTGCCAAAACCTGCGATCGCGCCGTTTTTCTCCTGGAGGTTGACTTCAAGATCAAACTTGCAGGAGCCTGAGTTGAAGGTTACAGTAGACCATTCGCCTTCTGGTTTTGCCGGAGGCTGGAGCCCAAACATCACTTGAAAGAGGGGCGAGAAACTCAGGTCGCGATCGGGTTGCAGGGCCGTAATGAGCTGATCAAAGGCAATGTCTTGATGGGAGTAGGCTTCAATGGCTGTTGTTTTAACGTGCTGAAGGAAGGTTGTAAAATGCAGCTGATCGGCTAGGTTACTGCGCAGAATAATTGTGTTGGCAAAGTAGCCGATCAAATTTTCTAATTCTGGACGGACACGGTTGGCGATCGGTGTGCCCACGGCGATATCACTCTGCCCTGAGTAGCGAGACAGTAAAACCTGGAAGCTGGCAAGAAGCGTCATAAATAGGGTGCAGCCCTGGGCCTGGCTAAAGCGTTTGAGGCGATCGCTTTGCTCGGGGTCCAAACGCCAATTGATGCGATCGCCCCGATGGCGGTGGATGGCTGGGCGAGGTCGATCGGTGGGGAGTGGCAGGAGGGGTGGGAGGTTTTGGAGTTGTTTAATCCAATAATCGAGTTGAGTTTGGGTGCGATCGCCTTTGAGCCAGTTGCGCTGCCAATGGGCGAAGTCACTGTATTGTATGGGTAAGGGAGGAAGCGGGGAAGGCTGACCCTGGGAAAAGGCTTGGTAGAGTTCGGTGAGTTCCTGCTTGAATACGGACTCAGACCAGCCATCGAATACGATGTGGTGGAAGGTCAGCAGTAGGATATATTCGCGATCGCCAAGGCACAATAGCTGCGCTCGGACTAAGGGATCGCGATCGAGGTGAAAACATCGCTGGGCTTCGGCTTGGGCGAGGGTTTGCAATTGTTGTTGGTCACTAACATTCGTTGTTTCTATTTTGATAGTTAACTCAGAACGAATTTGGAGTTTGATCTGACCGGAATCATTAACAAAATTAGTCCGCAGAACTGCATGGCGGCACAGAATCTCATTGAGACTTTTTTCTAGGGCTGCTACATCTAAGGGGCCAGAAAAGGCCAGGTTGCAGGGACGGTTGTAGGCTGGGCTATGGGGGGTGACTTGATCGAGGAGCCACATGCGCTGTTGCGCATCGGAGATCTGGGGAGCGCTTTCAACAGGTTGAATTTTGCTGTCCCGGTTTTGGGCTAGTTTTTGGATTAATTGTTGGCGTTGGGCTGGACTGAGTTGGGCCAGGCGATCGCTTAGAGATGTCATGATTACTCCACTGCCTGAAACAGTAATTCAACTTCTTCCGGCGAAAGCTGTCCCAAATCACTGACTAGATCTTGGACTGCGATCGATTCTTCCGCCTGTAGTTCCGTGATTTTAGAAGCCATTTGGGCTACCGTGGGGCGTTGGAATAGCAGTACGTTGGGAAGGGGGAGGCTAAACAATGCCTCTAACCGCGAAACCACCTGCGTTCCCTTTAGGGAGTCTCCTCCGATCGCGAAAAAGTTATCGTCAATGCCGATTTCGCGTTTGTCCAAAATCTCAGCGATGACGTTAGCAACCGAAGTTTCTATAGGACTACGCGGTGCAACATAATTCGTTTTAAGGGCCTCGGCTAGTTGTTGGGCCAGACCAATGCGCTGGAGTTTTCCCGTGGGGCCTTTGGGAATGCTGGGGAGGATGAGGATTTGGCTGGGGACTTTGAAGGGGGCGATCGTGGTAAAGAGATAATCGCGTAGGGTTTCGGGAGTTTGGCTAGCACCGGGAACTAATACAACGGCGGCGGCGAGGTCTTCGCCAAGGCTAGGGTGAGGTAGGGCAAAGGCTACGGCCTGCTGGACCTCCGGCATTGCCATGAGGGCTTCATCGATTTCCAGGGGGACAATTTTTTCACCCCCTCGATTGACAATTTCCTTCAACCGCCCCGCTAAAAACAAATAGCCTGCCCCATCTAAATAGCCCTGATCGCCTGTGCGAAACCAGCCGTCGAAAAAGGATTTTTGATTGGCTTCGGGGTTGTTTTCATAGTGCTCAATTACGCTAACGCCCCGCACCACGACTTCTCCGATCGCACCTTGGGGGAGCAGCTGGTTTTCTGTGGTGTGGGCGATCGCCACCTGCGTTTCGCCAGCCAATCCAACGGATCTAGCCTTACGTTCCTTGGGGGGCAGGGGATTGCTAGTCATCTGGTGGGCCGCTTCAGTCATGCCGTAGGCTTCGATCACAGGAGCTTGGAAAAGCGTTTCTAGGGCTTCCATTACCTTGGGCATCAGGGCAGCGGAGGACGATCGCAAAAAGCGCAGCGGATATTGAGCGACGATCGCTTCTTGCCCAACGGCGGCGGCTAATACGGCCTGGTGAATAGTGGGGACGGCGGTATACCAGCTCGGTTGAAAGGTGGCGATCCAGTTGAAAAAATCAGCGGCCTGAAATCCAGGGGTACAAACCACGCTGCCCCCGGCCTGGAGCGAAGCCAATAATGCAGCGACTAATCCATGGATGTGAAACAGCGGCATGACATTGAGGGCGCGATCGCTCTCCTGCAGATGAAGGGTATGGGCGACGTTTTGTGCCGACTGGAGGAGGTTTTGGTGGGTGAGCGGGACGATTTTAGGGCGGGAGGTGGTGCCGGAGGTGTGGAGGATCAGGGCAATATCCTGGGGTTGGGGCGGCTGAAAAGTTTGGGAAACAGGGGTTTTATCCGTGAGGACGGTAAGGTGAAAGGGATGGATGGCAAGTGTGAAGATCGTAATCCCCATAGCTTCGGCGACTTGTCTCGCTGGCGTTGGCTCGTCAGCCAGCAAGATAATTGCTTGGCGTTGAGATCTTCAAGATAGAATTGAAATTCTGAGGCTTGGTAGTTGGGGTTTAGCGGGGCGCAGATCGCACAGGAAGAAACAGCTAGAAAGGCAATCGCGGCGGCAGATCCATTGGGTAATACCAGGGCAATGCGATCGCTGCGATTGATGCCTTGAGCCGCAAGGAATGCTGTGGTTTCGTCAATAGTATGCCAGAGCTGCTGATAGCTAAGGGAAGTGCTTTGGGGAGAAGCGATCGCTACGGCTTCGGGGGCTTGGATGGCACGCTGTTGAATTAAGTTGAAAATACTATTTAGCATTTGAAATAAGCATGGTTCATGGATATTTAAAGGTTAAACTGAGTTTAATAATCGGTTAAAACATCTTAGCTTGATGACATTTGTTTTGGCAAGATCTCAAAGAGATCAACGTTCTACTAACGGCTCAATCGGGCACAATAGAAGACCGTACGCTTCCCCCTAGGGCAAAATAAAGCGCCGTACGGTTGCCCCTTGGGGTTATAATGTGCGAATTGATGCTGGTGCTCGACCCATGCCGCTCTCCCCGGTGCTTCCGAAAGTTCGTCGATTCTCTCTGCCTGTGGTGCTGACCCTGCCTTTGCTGCTGCCTTTGGCCGCATTGTCGCTCGTTGGCTACCTTTCCCTGCGCAGCGGTCAACGTAGTATTAATGATCTAGCTGAACAACTCATGGGTGAAGTCAGCCACCGAGTGCAGGACAACCTGCGGGAATACGTCTCTGTTCCCCACCAAATCAACGCCAACAAAGTTGCTGCCTACAGCCTGGGCTACCTCAAGACCGATGACCTCGTGCCCTGGGAAAAACTCCTGATTCAACAGGTGCAGTTCTATCCCTACATCAATTTCACCTCCATCGGCAACGAACTCGGCAGCTATCGCACCGGGGAAAAACTTTCCGACGGAACCCTCCGAATCAATCGCAGCGGCCAGGAAAACAAATTTACCTTCGAGTCCTTCAATGCCACAAAAACGGGCGATCGCACCACGATTGCCACGACGGTACCCAACTTCGATATTCGGAGGGAACAGAGCTACAAGGATGCAATCAAGGCGGGCAAAACGACTTGGAGTGCGCCTTACCTCTCGTTTTTGGAGCCGACATTGCTGGTCAGTGCCATGGAGCCTTTGTATGATGGCGATCGAAAACCCCAGGGCGTCTTATTTACTGCCCTACGACTAGATCATATTGGCCGGTTTTTGAACGACTTAAAGATTGGCAAGACTGGCCAGGCATTTATTATCGAGCGGAGTGGGTCATTGCTCGCCACCTCAACCAAAGAGATGCCATTCCTAGAACAAAACGGCAAACGGACCTTGATTGACGTTGGAGATACCAAAAACAATGTTACGAAACAAACAAGCCAAGCCCTAAAGGAGCGCTTTAGCAATTTTAAAGCCATTCAAAACGGCGATTCACTGAAACTGACCATCGATCGCCAACCCTATTTTGTCAGAGTCGAACCCTTTCGAGATGACAAAGGTTTGGATTGGTTAATTGTGGTGACCGTCCCGGAGGCGGACTTCATGGCCCAGATTCAGACCCAGCGAAACACGACGATCGCCCTATCTATTGGAGCCGGGGCGATCGCCCTCCTAATCAGTGCCTGGACCGTCCGCTGGCTAACCCGCCCCTTGATTAGTTTGACCGAAGCCGCAAAAGATCTTGCCCAGGGCAATTGGCAAACTCGATTACAAGTGCATCGGAGCGATGAAGTGGGAGATCTGGCGCGATCGTTCCAAACCATGTCCAGCCAATTACAAGGTTCCTTCCAACGCCTCGAAGACGCCAACCAAACCCTAGAGGAACGTGTCACCCAACGCACAGAAGAACTCCAAGCAACCGTAAAGAATCTCCAAGCCACCCAGCAGGAACTGATTCAAGCCGAAAAAATGGCGGCCCTAGGTCAATTAATCGCCGGAGTCGCCCATGAGGTCAACACCCCCCTCGGAGCCATTCAAGCCGCCGGGGGCAATGCCTCCCTAGCCCTCCAAGAAGCCCTCCAGGAACTCCCCAGGATCTGGCACAGCTTACCCACGCAGCACCACAACCTCTTCTTCAACCTGATCACCAGCTCCCTCTCCACTGACCAACTCCTCACCAGCCGCGAAAAACGCCAGCGCGTCCGCCAGCTCAGTCAGTCCATCGAAACCATGGGGATTGACAATGCCAGAAACCTAGCCGATACCCTAGTGGATATGGGAGTCCATGACGATGTGACACCCCTATTGCCTTTACTTCAGCACCCAGATTGCGATCGCCTGATCAAAACTGCCTACAACCTAGCCCGCCTGCGGGGCAACCACCAGACCATTCAGACAGCGGTCGATCGCGCCTCCAAAATTGTATTTGCCTTGAAAAACTATGCCCGCTTCGATCACAGCGGTCGTCCCACCGTAGCCCCAGTGATTGACGGCATTGAAACAGTGCTCACCCTCTATAACAACCAGCTCAAACATGGCATCGAATTACATCGCCAGTACGAAACCGTACCCGATATCGCCTGCTACCCCGACGAACTCAACCAAGTTTGGACCAACCTCGTGCATAATGCGATTCAAGCCATGCAAGGTAAGGGAGAGTTGACTATCACCGTACAACCGAAGGATAGAGAGGGCATAGCCCATCTACAGGTAACAGTGATTGATAATGGCTGTGGGATTCCACCGGATGTAATGCCCAAGATTTTCACACCATTTTTTACCACAAAACCTATGGGAGAGGGCAGTGGCCTCGGGTTGGATATTGTCAAAAAAATCATTGACAAACATCACGGGGCGATCGACGTCACCAGTCAAGTCGGTCGCACGGCCTTTCAAGTTTGGTTACCCATACAACTTCAGGAGGATTCCTAGCCATGCAAGCGATTCTATGTGTTGATGATGAGGAAATGATTTTAACCTGTCTAAAGGACCAGCTCCGACGACGACTAGGCACCAGCTATTTGTTTGAAACAGCCAATAGTGGAGAAGAAGCCCTGGAGGTGATCGCTGAATTAGCTGGCGATGGCATTAATCTGCTTGTGGTCCTGTCTGATTGGCTAATGCCGGGACTGAAGGGAGATGAGTTTTTAACCCAGGTCCATGAACAATATCCGCAGATTGTCACCGTGATGCTGACAGGCCAAGCCGATCCGAGTGCGATCGAGCGGGCCAAAACCGATGCCAATCTATACCGCTGTCTCCAAAAGCCCTGGAATGAGGAAGAACTCATTCAGACCATTCAATCGAGTTTAATCCAAGGGGTATAGGCATGGAGCACCGTTGGGCGATCGTCTGCGTGGACGATGAGGCAATCATCTTAGCTTCCCTCAAGGAACAGTTAAAACGGCGATACCAGCATTGTTTCGTTGAGGTAGCCGAAAGCGGCGAGGAAGCCCTAGAGGTGATGCAGGAATTGCAAGAAGATGGCTATCGGCTCGCACTTGTGATTTCCGATCAGTTAATGCCGGGGATGAAGGGCGATCAGTTACTCACCCAGGTGCATCAGCAATATCCTAGTGTCATGACCATTTTGCTGACGGGACAGGCCAGCACAGAGGCCATTGCCCAAGCCGTCAACCAAGCCAACCTATACCGCTATATTGCCAAACCCTGGGAAGAGATGGACTTGAGTTTGACCGTGGGAGAGGCCCTGCGGCGCTACCAGCAGGATGAACAGCTCGCCGAACAAAATGCCAAGCTCAAGCAAATGAACCAAGAGCTATCCGATCTCAACCTCAGCCTCGAACAAAAAGTCATGGCCCGCACCTCAGAACTCCAACAGGCAAAGGATGCCGCAGAAAGTGCCAACCAAGCAAAAAGTACCTTCCTGGCCAATATGAGCCATGAGTTACGCACACCCTTGACCGCCATCTTGGGCTTTAGCGAACTATTAGGCAGCGATCGCCAACTCTCCCCAGAACAACAGGAAGCGATCGCTATTATCAACCGCAGTGGCTCCCACCTCCTCACACTAATTAACAACGTATTAGATCTCTCAAAAATTGAAGCTGGCAAATTGGTTTTGCAGCCTGTCTCCTGTGACTTGCCAAGGCTGCTCCAAGACGTCTATGAACTCTTTCAGCAGTCCACTACGGCAAAACAGTTGGCGTTTCGGTTGACCATCGATCCTCAAATTCCAGAATATGTCGAAGTCGATGAGGTCAAGCTGCGCCAGATTTTGATTAATCTACTGGGTAATGCTGTTAAGTTTACCGATCGCGGTGCTGTAACCTTGGTGGTAAATTGCACTTCCCGATCGAGCACCGCTGCGAAATTAGCCTTCGTGGTCCAGGATACGGGGGCTGGCATTGGGGCCGATGAACTCGATCGCCTATTTGAGGCCTTTGTGCAGACGGAGGCGGGGCGGCGATCGCAGCAGGGGACGGGGCTGGGGCTATCGATCAGTCGGCAGTTGACGCAATTACTCGGTGGGGAATTGGGGGTAGAAAGTCAGGTGGGGGTGGGCAGTTGCTTTCAGTTTCAGTTAGTGTTGCCTGTGATAAAACAGCAGTCTCAGACGACAGTGCTACCGACGGAGGCGGACATTGAACCTAAGCTTGATCTGCGATCGCAGTTGGCCGAGCAGCCGGATAGTTGGCGACAGTCGCTCCATCGGGCAGCCTCCGATCTGAATCTCGATAGCAGTTTGGCTTTGGTGGATGAGTTGTCTGGGGAATTTGAGAGCTTGGAGCGATCGCTGAGGGATTTGATTGAGAATTATCGCTTTGATTTATTGATGGATCTGTTGGACGAATAATATTTCACCTAACCATCCAACCAGTAACTTTCCAGGGTACCTGATGTATTGTCTTTCAAATTGTAACTGCCGGAGAGCGCCGCATGAGTGGCAGCACTCAGTAGGATTTTTTCCTGAATACTTTGGTGGATGAGATAATGGGCGTAGGTCAGGGTTTCGCCATAGAGTTCGTAGGTGAGACGCTGCTCCACACCGACAATCCCAGCGACGATGGGGCCACTATGGATACCCATATGCATGGGAAGCGGGCGGATTTGCTCTTGAAGATCTAGGGCAAAGCGGAGAATGCGATCGGCATGATCATCCTGGGGAGTCGGCACGCCCGCCGCCACAAGAATTGTCGTACCCATGGAACGCAGGTGCTCAATGCCATGCTTTGCTGCGATGGTTTCGACTAAATTGAAGACCTGGTTGAAGGTGTTAATAATTTTGTCAGGATAATTTTGGGGCAATAAATCCGCCGAATCGATCGCAATTAGCAATAGTGTCACCTGAGCAAAGTTCTGGGCAAACCGATTTTGAGGATCATGAATAAACCTTTTGGCAACGGCTTTCGGGAATAAGCTAATGAGCAGGCGACGTAATCGACGACGACTATTTTCTCTCTGGGCGATCGCATTCCTATCCTGCATTTCTTGGATACGACCCTCATAGGAAAGCACCTGGCCCACTTCATTGGTAAGGCTTTGAGCGGTCGTCGAGATCCAAATTACTTCATTGCTGAGTTGGCGCATTTCACTCTCTAAATTATTCACCTGGCCTTTCTGCTGCATCTGGGCAACAAATTCGTGCCAGCAGGCGGGCTGAGTATACAAGTCAGCAATATTCTGAGCAATGAGCTGGGTCGGACTGTCATAGCCCAACAGATCAGCAAAGGCTTGGTTAACCTCGGTAATGGTGCCATCGGCCAGGGTACGATACATCCCGTCACTCGATCCTTCCCATAGCTGTCGATAGTAAAGCTCTAAACTTTGGCGATTTTGCGAATCTTCCTGCAATCGTAGGTTCTGTTCCTCCAGACGACTTTGCAGATTGCTAATGCGCAATTGGTGTTCGATTCGGACTAGAACTTCTTCAATTTGAAAGGGCTTGGACACATAGTCTACGCCGCCCACCTCAAAGGCCTTCACCTTATCAACACTGCCATCGATCGCACTAATAAAAATAATCGGAATATCCTGGGTCTGGGGATCCTGTTTGAGGCGGCGACAGACTTCATAGCCATCCATACCCGGCATCATAATATCCAGCAGAATCAAATCAGGCCGAATCGTCTTTGCCCCGCTCAGGGCCAGGGAACCATTAATCGCATTGCGCACAGCATAGCCCTGCTGAACTAGGGCCGAGGAAAGCAAACGCAGGTTGCCAGGCGTATCATCCACAATCAAAATCGTGCCCCCCGCATGGGACTGGGTCAGCCGCAACCCCAGCAGCACAAAAATCCCCTCCTCAGTCTGATGCAGCGCCTGCCGCCCCTTAATTCCCTGCTGCAACAGAACCTGATGGCGATCGACCGCCACCACTAGCTCCTGAATCGTGGCCTCCGACAGGCTGCCAGGCTGGCAGAGTCGATCGAAGAGCATGATTGGATCCAACTCAGCCTGGGCCGTGGCATTGCTGAGGGCCAGGCGATCGAGATTTTGCCGCACCAGTTTTCGCAGATAGAGCGATAGGGCGGGGGTGAGGGCCTGAGGGGCAGATTGGCGATCGGGCAAATTCATGGGTGTAAAAGATTTGCTTTCCAGGGGATTTGTCCAGTATGCTCGATTTAGCTATGATTCCATGGGCCTTGGGATAAGATAAATTGTAAACATTAGGCAGCCAACCAATGAACTTATTATACAGAACGAAGCAGTGGACCGGAAGAGCGATCGCAGTTCTATTGGCAATGGTAACCTTAGTTACCGTATTGACGCTTGGGGGCACACCTGCTCTGGCCCGCACAGCCTCTAGCACTGCAATCCCAGTAATTGCCTATAATCGACTTCCAACTGAGGCCCAACAGACGATCGTGCTGATTCAGAAGGGAGGTCCCTTTCCCTATCCCCAGAAGGATGGAACAGTATTTGGGAATTTTGAGCGACGACTGCCCAAGGAGTCCCGTGGATACTATCGCGAATATACTGTTCCGACACCGGGTATACGGCATCGCGGGGCAAGGAGAATTGTCACAGGCAGTCGGCAGGAGTATTACTACACAGGCGATCACTACAAGTCTTTTTCACTGGTTCAATCCATTCGATAACGTAACTGTTCTTTCACGCCTATTCGCCATGCAGTATCCGGAACGCCCAACTTATCCAGCTTTTAATCCCAAGGCAGCGACGCCTGGGCTATATACATTGGAGCCCAGTGAATCAATTACTACATTTCTAGATGTCGCAAAACAAGCTAACTTTCAAGTTTTTCACATAGAGGGTCAGCAGATTACCAGCCTCGATCGCTATTTTCAAGTGCTTGCAGATTTGTTTCAATTTCCAAATTATTTCGGGAAGAATTGGGACGCTGTGGCCGATTGTTTGATGGATTTAGCTTGGGAGGAGGGCGATCGAGTTTTGATCGTTTATTCAAACTATCAGGATTTGCGTGAGGACAGGAATTGGGAGGTGGCGATGGAGGTATGGTCGGATGCGATCGAATTTTGGCAGCGGCAAGGGGTGATGGTGGCTGTGGTGTTGGGTTAAAGGGATCGGAGGGTAATTTGTAGCGCCACTAGCCCCTGGTTGGATCCACAGGTACTGTCTGTCAATGACTGGGTTCGATAGAATGGACTGACCCAGGTGAACAAAGGGAGACTTGCCCCATGACCGTCGCCACTGCCAGAAGAATCAGCCTTGAGGAGTACCTGACCTATGACGACGGCACGGATACCCGCTATGAATTGGTTGATGGGGTGTTAGTCGAGATGAGTTTAGGAACTGGACAACATAGCGGGATTATTCGGCGCTTGAGTAAGACCTTTGAACGTGAGGCAGAAAAAGTAGGTCTAGCCTGGGTTGCCATACCTGCCTTAGTCGGTGTAGAAACCAAGGTACCAGGGAAAAAAGACTTTGCCCGCATACCGGATGTAACGGTTTTACCTGAATCGCAATGGGAGATTATCGAATCGCGATCGGGTTCAGCGGTTGTCCGTCTAGATGAGTCAGCCCCGATTCTTGTGGCTGAAGTCATCAGTCCTTCTACCAAAACCACTGATTTTGGGGAGAAACGATCGGAATATGCCGATCGCGGTATCAACGAATATTGGATTATTAATCCAGCTAAGAAAACCGTCTTAGTCCTGTCGTTGGTGAATGGCTCCTATCAGGAAGCAACCTTCACTGGAGAAATGGCGATCGCTTCTCTCACCTTCCAGGTCCTAAACCTCACAGCGGTGCAGGTGCTGAATGCTGGCAGGTAGTAGGTCACTCAAGGTTTGGATTTTTAGCGGTGCGATCGAGGAAGTCTCGTCTAAAATGGCACAGGCAACTTGATCTTTCCCCGGATTCCGTTATGGCTTTGCAGGATTCTCTGGCAGATTTGGCTCAAATGGATAGGTTTATTGCCCGTTGGCAGAAAGCGGGCGGTACGGAGCGGGCGAATTATCAGATGTTCTTTGCGGAGCTATGTGATGCGTTGGGGGTGCAGCGCCCGAATCCGCGTCATCAAACCCATCAAAGCGAGATTTACGCTTGGGGATAATCTGGGGTTCATAGTCTACCCCTGTTAAGGTGACCGCATGTACTATTTTGGTTTGAGTAGGCGAGCTGTTGCGACATGGGGATGATTTGGATCGAAGTTCTTTTTCGCCTTCGCCTTCTTCGGGCCTCGTTTCGACTTACGAA
>JAAUSA010000266.1 GCA_012031975.1 Alkalinema sp. RU_4_3
GATGGGTTTTGTGGTGACGTATAGTCCGAAGAAGACGATGGGGGTTTCGGGGGGGGGTTGGGGGTTGAGGATGGGCGGTTGCAGTTGCAGTTGCAGGGGGAGGTGGGGTTTTGATGGGTTGACTGTTTGTGTAGGCGGGCTTCGACTTCGCTCAGCCCTCGTCATTATGTAAATGTTTTAGGGAGTTTTTATGTATTACCAGGTTAGTCAGGCTGTTTTGGTGGCGCAGGTGGTGCCGGCGAATGATGGGACTGGGTCGGTGGTCGATCGTAGTGGTAATAATATTGATGTGACGGGGGGACTGTGTCGCGGGATGGGGGGAATTTGTTTCATAGTTTGGAAAAGTTGGGGGTGAAACGGGAGGAGACGCTGAATTTTCAGGGTGGGGCGGGGGTGCGGAATATTTTTACGCGGGTGAGGGGGGCTGAGGCTTCGGTGATTGATGGGTTGCTGAAGGTGAGTGGCGAGGCGAATTTGTTTTTGATGAATCCGGCGGGCTTTTTGTTTGGGCCGAATGTGCGGTTGCAGTTGCCGGGGAGTTTTACGGCGACGACGGCGACGGATGTAAGGTTTGAGTCAGGATTGTTTGGTGCGAAATCGGGGGTGAATTATGGGGATTTGGTGGGGAATCCGACGGGTTTTTTGTTTGCTTTGAGTCAGCCGGGGGCGATCGTGAATTCGGGGGTGCTTGATGCGAAAGGTGTGGATTTGATTGGGGGCAGGTGACGAATACGGGGGCGCTGAAGGGGGGGAGGATTAATGTGGTGGCGGTGGCGGGGAATCGGGAGGTGCGGGTGGGGCAGGAGGGCAGGTTGTTGAGTTTGGGATTGAGGCCGGAGGATTTGCCTGCGTTGCAGAATTGGGACGCCGAGTACGTTGCCGCAGTTGTTGGCGGGGGGGCAGGGGATTCAGCATGCGCCGGAATTGGTGGTGTCGGCGACGGGGGATGTGGCGCTGAAGGGATCGGGTGTGACTGTGGGGTCGGTGCCGGGTACGGCGGTGCTTTCTGGATCAGTGGCGGGGGATTTGGCGGTGCGGGCGGATGGGCAGTTGACGGTGTATTCGGGGAATATTGTGGGGTTTGATTTGGGGGGTGGTAGTCCGGTGGTGCTGGAGGCGGGGGAGAAGGTTTTGGCGGGGTCGAGGATTCAGACGGCGGGGCGATCCATTGAGGTGCGATCGCCTTTGATTGAGGTGAAGGAGATTAGTACGGCGGGGGCGTTTTTGCGGGACGGGAGGATCAGGCTGACGGGGTTGGATGGGGTGCTGGCGGAGTCGGTGAAGACGGGGTCGTTGTTTACGGCGGGGCAGGGGGTGGAGATTTTGGGGAAAAGTGTGGATACGGGTTTTATTATTTCGGCGATCGGGCCGAAGACTTCTCAGGGTGAGATCCGAGTGGTGGGGCGCGATCGGTTGGAGACGGGGGGCGTGTTGAGTTATGGGCAGAATTTGAGGCTGGAGAGTGCAATGGGACTATTAAAGAGTGGGGTGATTGTGACCTATGGGGGGGATGTGAGTTTGAAGGGCGATCGGGTGGATGCGAGTTTTGTGTGGACGACGCCGGAGCTGGTGGGGAAGGCGGGGAATGTTGTGATTGAGTCGCAGGGGGATTTGAGGGTGCGCCAGGTGGAGGCGATTGGAAAGGGGAACGGTGAAGGCGGAAATGTGAGGATTGCTAGTGAGAACGGGGATACGAGTGTTAGTAGTATCCAGGCGTATGGTCAGGCGATTGGGGGTGGGAATGTTTTTGTGAAGGGCGATCGGGTTCAGGTGACGGGGATTGCAGAGTCAGTTTTGGCAGATGGGAGTAAGCTAAACAGCAGTATTCGAGCGGACGGAACAGTAGAGATTGAACATGGGGGTGGGAAACGGAATCTGCCGTTTGCGATTGGGGATAAGTTTTATAATGGGACTGCTGGGGCGATTGTTTCGGGCAATACTGTGATGAGTCAAGGGCGGTTCCGGGTGGGGCGGAGCGATCGCGTGGAGCAGGGGGGGGGGGTGACGGTGACGGCGAGGAATCGTGCTCCGAGGTTTCCGGAGGAGGGGAAGCAGGTGTTTCAGAAGAGTGTGGCGAGGGGGGAAGCGGTGGGGTTTTCGCTCTTCGAATTGGGGGTGGGGGAGCCGATCGATCCGGAGAATGATCAGACGCAGATTTATTTGAGGTTGAAGAATCCGTCGGGGCGATCGGGACGGATTGTGGATCAGTTTGGGCGGATTGTGGATGGGACCAGGCCTGTGGGGCTGAATGATCGGTTGACTTATTTGGCTCCGGAGAAGGGGGGAATTGTGGCGGATGGGTTTGAGTTGATTGTGGTGGATGTGCCGTTGGAGGAGGGGGAGGATGCCTTTGCGGGGGCGGTGGGACGGTTTGGGAGTTTGGAGCTGGTGTTTAATAGTCGGAATGTGATTCCCTTGGTGGAGCCTGCGATGCTGGAGGCGGAGACGAGTAAGGCGGGGCCGACGACGGGTACTTCGGGCTTGTCGGATGTGTCTCCGGCGGATGTGGCGGCGCTGGATAAGGGGCTGAGTAAGGAGTATACGGATGCAGGGATTGGGGGGGATGTGGCGCAGACGACGGAAAATCCGTTGGATTTGGTGAAGCGAATTCAATTGGAGTCGGGGGTGCGGAGTGCGCTGGTGTATTTGACGCTGCCGCCGGGGGATAGTCGGCCTTTGGAGGTGACGTTGGTGACGGCGAAGGGGGCTTTCCGGAAACGGCTGACGGCGCCGCAGTGGGAGATTTTGCAGCAGGCGGCGGTGTTTCGATCGGAGGTGACGAATCCTTTGCGGACGGGGACTAAAAGCTATTTAGCTTCGGCAAGAAAGTTGCATCGCTGGATTATTGATCCGTTGCGCAATGAGTTGACGCAGCAGGGGGTGAGGAATTTGGTGTTTTTGCCGCAGGGGGGGTTGCGATCGATTCCGTTTGCGGCGCTGCATGATGGGAATCGGTTTTTGGTGGAGGAGTTTGGGGTGGGGATGATGCCGAGTGTGAGTTTGACGCAGACGAAGTATCAGAATGTGAAAGAGGCGGCGGTGTTTGCGGCGGGGATTAGTGAGGCGGTGGGGGGGCAGGTGGCGCTACCGATGGTGAAGGGGGAGATTGGGGCAATCGCTCAGTTGTGGCCGAGGTCGAGTACGGTGTTGAATGAAAAAACAACGCTGGGGAGGCTGGAGGGGGCGCGGAAGGAGAATCCGTTCCGGATTGTGCATTTGGCGACCCATGCGAATTTTACGGCGGGGAATCCGAAGGCGGCTTATATTCAGCTGTGGGATCAGCGGTTGCAGTTGGAGCAGTTGAAGAAGTTGAATTGGAATGATCCGCCAGTGGAATTGTTGGTGCTGAGTGCTTGTCGGACGGCGCGTGGGGGATAGGCAGGCGGAGTTGGGGTTTGCGGGAATTGCGGTGCAGTCGGGGGTCAAAAGTGTGGTGGCGAGTTTGTGGTATGTGAGTGATACGGCGACGACGGCGCTGAGTAGTGAGTTTATGGGCAGTTGAGGGGCGCGAGTTCTAAGGCGGAGGCGCTGAGGTTGGCTCAGGTGGGGCTATTGCGAGGGCGGGTGAAGCCTGTGGGGGGATAAAAATCCTGGGGCTGAGTCAGAATTTGGTGGTGCCGATTCCTGAGGATGCGAGTGTGAATGATGCGGATTTTCGGCATCCATACTATTGGGCAGCTTTTACGCTGGTGGGTAATCCTTGGTAGGTGGCGGGTTGAAACCGGGCATTCTAGGGGGAGCTGTTTACCTTTTTGATTATGGGTTTGCCTAAGTTGCCTGGGATGTTGAAGTCTGGTTTGTCGATCGTGGGGATCGGGCTATTGGTGACTGGGGTGGTGGAGGGCTTCCGGCTGGGTGGGTTTTATGAGTCGGTGGAATTGCGGGCCTATGATTGGATGCTGAGACGGCGATCGGTGAAGCCTGTTGACCCGAGAATTTTGGTGGTGGGGATTAATGAGACTGATTTGCAGGCATTGAAGCGGGTGACGCCGGATGATGGGACTTTGGCGCGGGCGCTGGGTAAGCTTCAGGCGATGGGTCCGAGGGTGATTGGGGTGGATCTGTATCGGGATTTGCCGCAGGCTCCGGGGACGAAGGCATTACAGCAGGCGTTTGGGGCGGATAATTTGATTGCGATTACGCGGCTGGGGGTGGGCGTGAATGAACGGGTGCCGCCGCCGCCGGGGGTATCGGAGGAGCGAATTGGGTTTAATAATTTGGTGATTGATTATGACAGTGTTGTGCGTCGCAATCTTTTAGTAGCGGAACATACGCCGTCTTTTTCGCTGTCGTTAGCGTTGCAATATCTGGATAGAGAGAAGATTACATCGGAACAGAGTCCGGTCAATCCGGATTGGATGCGGCTGGGGAGGACTGATTTGGTGCCGTTGCGATCGACGGATGGAGGCTATCAAAAGGCTGATGTGGCGGGATATCAGATGCTGTTGAATTATCGGGCGGATGGACGGATTGCGCGGCGGGTGAGTTTGAGTCAGGTATTGCGGGGGGAGTTGGAGGCGGATTGGGTGAAGGATAAGGTGGTTTTGATTGGGAATACGGCGACGAGTGGGAAGGATTTTCTATACGCCATTTAGTGCGACGCAGGAGCATCAGCATCAGCTCAGTGGGGTGGAGGTGCATGCGAATATGGTGAGCCATTTGCTGGATGTGGCCAAAAATGATGGTAATTTAATCCAGTTTTTGCCGGATTGGATGGAGTGTCTATGGTTGATGGTGGTGGCTTGCGGGGGTGGATTGCTGGTGGGGCAGGTCAGGCAGCCGTTGAAGTTGTTACTGTGGAGTGGAGGGTTGCTTTTGGGGGTGGCGGGTGTGATGTTTGGGTTGATGATGGTGCATTTGTGGTTGCCGATGGTGGCTCCGGTGACGGCGGTTCTGTTAAGTATGGGGTCAGTGATGGCGTTGCAGGCAAATCGGGATCAGACGCAGCGGAAGATGATGATGGTGCTATTGGGACAGAATACGTCGCGGGAGATTGCGGCGGCGCTGTGGGAGAATCGCGATCGCTTAGTAGAATCGGGGAAGCTGCCGGGGCAGGCGCTGACGGCGACGATGATGTTTACGGATTTGCAGGGGTTTAGTACAATTTCGGAGCGATTGGAGCCAGCGGAATTGATGAATTGGTTGAATGAGTATTTGGATGTGATGACGGAGGTAATCCATCAGCATGGGGGGCTGGTGAATAAGTTTACGGGGGATGGGGTGTTTGCGGTGTTTGGGGTGCCGATCGCGCGAATCGATGGGGTGGCAATTATGGAGGATGCGATGAATGCGGTGGCTTGTGCGGTTGAGATGGAGTATCGGCTGGCGCGGTTGAATGAGGGGTGGACGCAGGCGGGGTTGGGATCGGTGCGGATGCGGGTGGGGATTTGTACGGGGGAGGTGGTGGTGGGGAGTCTGGGGGGGCGCGATCGGATGGAGTATGGGATTATTGGGGATTCGGTGAATATTGCGTCGCGGCTGGAGAGTTGTGTGAAGGAGCGGCAGCCGGATCTATGTCGGATTTTGATTGCGGAGGAGACGTATCGGGTGCTGGGCGATCTGTTTCCGGTGGAATGTTGGGGGGAGATGGCTTTGAAGGGGAAGCAGCAGTTGGTGGGAACCTATCGGGTTTTACGGGAGGCAGATCAAAGTATTTAATTGTGAAGGTCTGGAGTGGAGAGAATTTTCGGATGACGGGGGTGGATGGGTGGCTGATGATGGGGACAAATTATTAATTTTGGTTGTCAGTCATGGGTTCTCCTGTTCGTCTGTTGCAGTCTTTGTTGGTGGCTACGGGGTTGGTGATGATGACGGGGTTGCCGGGGCTGGCGGCGCGGTAGTATTCCTCGGGTGGCGGGCTGGCCGGGTCGGAGCGCAGGGGGAGCGACGCGCGTGGGGTGGGGAGCGCAGGG
>JAAUSA010000267.1 GCA_012031975.1 Alkalinema sp. RU_4_3
CGTAGTAGCGGGCCAACCGGGGCAGGGCCGATTGACCACAGGCCGAGATGACAATGACGCCAGCAACGGGCACGTAGGAGAGGGCGGCAAAGATCCCCAGGTCCCGCGATCCCATGTAATGCTCAATGAAGTAGCGTGGGATATTCGAGCAGAGGGACAATAGCATGATCACCACCCCCACGGGCAGGGCCACCTTAAATAGCTCCGCTAAAATCGTCCAACTGGGCCTCAGCCATAGCTTGATGGCCCCCTTCAGACGTTCGATCGCCCCATCCACCCGCTCCAGTTGATAATCTCTAAAGAACTGGAAAGGACTGCGCACATCATAGCAAAACAGTACAAACAGCGCACTCCCCACCAATCCCAAACAGGCGATCGGCAAGCTCTGACTGCCATAGAACAGCAGCGCAAAGGTCAAGAGCGACAGGAGGCTACGATAGACCATCGATTTGGCAATCCGCTCCAGGCATTCCCGCTGCTGCAGGGCGCCATAGAATAGATCGCTGATCGCCTCGATCGCCTTGGCCAGACCAATCAAAAAGATAATCCCCCCCTTAGCCGTACCAAAGGGGCCATAGAGCGCCAATACGGCCAAAAACACCAGCGAAACCACCACCGTCAGACATCTGAGCTCAAAATAATCCCTAAACCGATAGCGCTCCCCCGCATCCGTCGCCTGCAGGGTGCGCAACTGCAAATTGGCAAACATCATCGTCGGGGTGACGATCGCAATCCCTAGGGTATATTGCCCCAAAATTTCCGGGGTACCGAGCTTAGAAATCAACCCAAATAGGAGGATTTGACTGACGCCGTACACCAAGTTCCCCAGAATCGTCCAGGAAAAATTGATCTTCAGACTGGGAGGCCGATCATCCACAGCCGTTGGGGAGGCAGATTGCTGCCGCCCTAGGGTCTGGAGGCGGCGCACTAAATAAGAAGGGAGCTGTTTCACAAAAGTTTGATCTGCAGATAGAGAATTGAATAGAACCCTAGATATAAAGTGAGACGGCACCGGAAATCCAACCAGTCAAAACAATGCCCCTAATCTCGGCGCTAGACACGAGAGGCCTGGGTTTGCTCTCGAATCAGGGCCTTTAGGCGATCGAGTTGGTCCGGCGGCACGGGATAATTTGTACTAGAAGCACCCAGTTTACACAGCAGGCGATGCATCACATAGGATTTGGGATTCCCCAAGTAAGTGGCTTTCCAACCGCTAGAGGCACCCTTGTTTGTGTAACCTGTTGGCAAAGGTCGATTTTTGACCGAACGGATATCCAGATTATAGGCTGATTTGTTTTTCAAACGAGAATAATTTGGATGGGCATAGTAGGGGGCGATCGGACCGCTGTCTTTTCCCCAGGATTCCATCGTCACCGCCGAGCTAAAGGGTGTGAACAGATCGCGAATTTTATCGATGTCGCCCAGCAGGAACAGACGGGTACCATGGTAGTGAATCGGCACATTGAGCAGCACCTGCCCCCCCGGCTTACAAACACGGAAACATTGGTATAGACCCCAATCTGTCCGGCAGCCATACTCATTCCAATGCTCCATGGTTTGGTTGCCGATCACCAGGTCAAAGAAATCATCGGCAAAGGATAGTTCCGCCAGGTTCTCAAATCGGGTGGCGACACTTTTTACACCAAAATATTCCTGCACCGTATCAATGCCTTCATAGTGGGCACCGACGGCAGCGCAACGATCGCGAATCAAGCCCCAGGCCCCACAGCCCACTTCCAAGACCCGCATCCCAGCTTGAATCAATGGCAAATACTGCTCTACGATCGGCACCTCACAGCCCCCAATCGGTGGCGGCGGCGAGACACGGCCTAGATCAGCTTCGGATTTCTCGTGGGCTCGGCAGCGATCATCGATCAACATTGAACAATCTGAACAGGCTGGCATAGATAGATACCTAGAGAAGAGAAACACTGACATGAATCATAGATGAGTCTAGGCATACCCTGGGGCGTACGCGACTCATAATTGTTCCAAACATAGCATAGGAAAACTCCGTGGTTCCTCGCAACTTCCTGCCACAAACGGCGGAAGTTTATCGATGCCAGCGCAGCCGATTATCCCCCTAGACCCAGGGACAATTTTTCGCCTCACCGCCGACAAGCATGGGGATTGGCATCCTTCTAACCCGAGAGGGAGATCGCCTTCTCAGGTTCTATGCCAGAATCAGTGAAATACCGGACACCCCTATGGAGAATCCATTAGTTCTGCTATAAATGGTGAGTACTTAGCGATCGCCTCCATCCATCACAATGCGAGGCAGGTCACACGAAGTATAAATTATTACCTCATCTACTAGTATCCTACTAGGACCTAGGCAATGCGGCTTAGCCATTGGAAATTATGCAATAGGCGGCGATCAACAGGGGTGGGTAGGGTTATAAAAGGGGTGCGGCGGTTGATTAAAAAGCTGCTGGTGTTATGGCTAATTTTGTTTTCCTTAATGTATTCGCGTCTGGGGTGGAGTTTTTATAATGAGAATCGGTAAACGTAAATCATCGGATTTTTGGAGCGGATTGTCGATATCGAGAGCTACCGCTCAGTCGGTCGGTTCTTTCAGGTGTACGATCGCCCGGTCAAGGCCTTGGTCTCAGAGATTCTGTCCCTTGGATCCTATCCTCGCAAAATCAAGATCAAGACGCCGATTGGCAGGCAAGAGGTCACACTGTATTCTGTGGCGGATTTTTCGACCTTGAATTTAGTGTTTTGTCGTCAGGACTACCTGGCCCCTAAGTCCTTTGAGACCGTCGTGGATATTGGCTCGAACATTGGACTGAGTTCCCTTTATTGGCTGACCCGCAACCCAGCGAGCTTTGTCTATGCCTATGAGCCCTCGCCCTTCTCCATGGAGCGTTTGCGGGAAAATCTCCAGGGCTTTGAAGATCGATATAATGCAAAGCCTGCGGCGGTCAGTGATTTTAGCGGCCAAGCCCAGCTCGGTATTGAAGCGTCGGGGGTCTATTCTTCCCTGGATCTAGTCTCAGCCAATTCCGTGACCTGCGAATGCATGCATATTAATGATGTCCTTGAAGAAGCCCTAACGGAGCGCGGCTTCATTGACATTCTCAAGGTGGACTCAGAAGGACATGAATTGCGCAGCATCAAGGCGATCGATCCCAGTTTTTGGCCCTATATTGCCTGCGTGAATACAGATGCGCGGGGCTGCGGAGAGTTCATTCCCAAGGTGTTTCAACGGACGATCGTCTCTTCTGCGGAGCGGTTTTACAACAAGCCTAGTCAGCCTAAGATCTATAGTCCCCTCGGCCAGGTGGCGACCAACTAGCGCCTTATACGTACATATACTGATATTTCCCCCAGCATACGGAAAAAACAGCTAAACCCCCTAGAAAACCACTATAATCAGGAGCTAATGGACAGTTTAGCTTCTTCTCAATGGGTGAATCGGGAGTTTTGGCATGGCGATTGGATGGCTTGAATAAAGGCGTTTCGATCGTCTCGCAGTATACGGGATAAATTCTCAAAGCCTGATGCTTGAAGATTCTAGGGAATTTCAAAGGTCCATATTCATGGATTTAAATTAATAGGGCAGTTGTTCGCTAAATAAAGGTTGATGGGCAGTTGGACTGTTGTTTTGACAGTTTTCCCTATTTCCACAACCTAAGCTTCGAGATTTTGCAAGTATTTTTCATACATGATGTTGAGGGGTTTTCACCATGGATATTCTAGGCACCGCTGGAAATGATAATTTGACAGGCACAGCGGGGGATGATGTTTTGATCCCTCTAACGGGTGCCTTTGACACCGTTGCCGGGGGCACGGGCATCGATACGCTGAAACTAGACTATTCCGCCAATACGGTTCCATCGATCTATGTTTCCCAGGGCGGTATTCAACTGGGTTTCCTATCCGGGGATGCCACCACGGGCTATACGGGCACGGTGAGCGTCCGTCGCGGTGACTCGACCGATACCGTCAGCTTTAATGGCATCGAGCGCTTTGATATTACGGGCACGCGCTACGACGATCGCCTCTTCGGCGGTGCCCTGGGCGATCGCCTCTTCGGCGGCGAGGGCAATGACACCTTTACACCGGGTCTGGGCAATGACGTAATTAATGGGGGCGAAGGCGTTGATACCCTGTCGTCCATCGATCTGAGCGCCTTTACGACGGGTGCTGTGTTTGATTTTGCAGCGGGCGGTGCCATTACCCTGCCGACGGGAGCACAGGTCACGGGTGTGGAGCAGCTTAAGGATTTTGTGGGGACCGCCGGAAACGATACGATCGCCACGGGCAACGGCGACGATAAGTTCTCCGGGGGCGCGGGCGATGATATTCTCAAACCCGGCCTCGGGATTGACGAAGTCGATGGCGGCCTGGGCAATGATCTGTTGGAGGTGGACTATTCCAGCGTTGTCACCGAAGGTGAATTCACCGTCAAGGGCGTGGCACCATCCCTTTCCTACGGCAGCGACGGCCTCGGCGCCGTGGGTTTCATCAGCGTCAATCGCACCGTCAATGGCACCTTAGTCAATGACAAACTCCAATTCAAAGGCATCGAACGCCTCAACCTGACAGGCACGCAATACGCCGATCGGATCACCGGAACCCTAGGCAACGATGTCCTCAAGGGCGGCGGCGGCGATGACCTGTTTGTCGCCAGCGGTGGGGTGGATTCGATCGATGGCGGCGAAGGCACCGATACCCTCGAAGGCCTCGATCTGGGCACCCTCAGCACAGGTCTAACCCTCGACTGGAGCAGCGGCACGGTCACCCTGCCCGGTGGTTCGACGGCGACGGTGGAACAGATGACGGGCCTGCTCGGCACCCTGGGCGACGACACCTTCACAGGCGGCCAGTTCAACGACAGCTTCAACGGCGGCGCGGGCAATGACACCCTCAACGGCGGCGCGGGTGATGACCTGCTCAACGGCGGCACAGGCACCGACACCGTCGCGGGCGGCGAAGGTAGCGATGCCCTCGAACTCGACTACGGTCTCTACGATGCTAACCAAATCCTACAAGGAACCCCGACCCAAGCAGGCAGCACCTACAGCGGCACTTACAGCGGTAGGCGCACCGTCAACGGCGCTCAGGTCACCGATACTGTCACCTTCAGTGGCATCGAACGCTTCAATATCGCCGGGACGAAGTTTGCTGACACTTTCGCCGGGGGCATCGGCAACGACGTACTGCGCGGCAACGGCGGCAACGATAACCTCAGCGGCAACGAAGGCAACGACACCCTGATTGGCGTCGCGACAACAAACGCCGCCCCTGGCGCGGGCGAAATCGATACCCTGACAGGCGGAGCGGGCAAGGACGAATTCTGGCTCGGCACCTCCAATAAGTCCTTCTACACTGTCGCCGGCAACGATGACTACGCGATCATCACAGACTTCAATCGTCTGGATGACGTGATCCGCCTCAAAGGTGCCAAGGATGGCTATCGCCTAGACAGCAATGGCGCCCTAGGGGTGGCCGGGACCGCGATCTATGGCAAGAACAATCTCAGCGGCACCGATGACCTGGTGGCGATCGTCAAGGATGTCACAGGCCTCACCCTCGACAGTCTGGCCTTTGGTCAGGGTAAGTTCGACGCCGATGCGCCGAAGGCCTCCTTTAGCCTCACCTTCGATGGCAATAGCCTGACCGAAGGCCTCACCACCTCCGAGATCACCGCCACGATCACCCGAATCAATGCGGACAATAGCGCAGCGGTGCGCGTCGATCTGCTCAACCCCGACGACAAGCAGTTGGTTCTGCCGATCGGCGGTGTCACCATCGCCGCTGGCCAGGACAGCGCCACCTTCAAAATCAAGGCCTTCAATGACACGGTG
>JAAUSA010000268.1 GCA_012031975.1 Alkalinema sp. RU_4_3
CCAGCCGAGTCAATCGTAAGATCTTGGCCCACACTTTGTGCTGCTGGCTCAACCACAAGCTGGGAAGGGAGTTGCTTCAGTTTGACGGGCTGATTTGTGATGCCTGAAAAAGTTGCACATCGCCTGTGGGTGCTAAAGCGCAGATTCTTAAAACAACAGCTAAACCCCCCGCCCCGGCAACTTCGACACCCCCACCACCGCCAGCAAAATCAACATCCCCCCCAACCCCTGCACAGGCAACAGCCGCTCCCCCAACACCACATAGGCAGCGATCGCCCCAAACACAGGCACCAAAGCTAAATACAACGAAATCTCACTCGCCGATCGTCGCCGCAAAGCCTCCAAATAGAGCAAAAAGGCCAACCCATACCCAAACGCCCCCGACAGCACCGCCACCACCAAACTCCACCCCGTCCCCCCCTGCCACACCAAATGCTCCCCATGGAAACAGGCCCAAACCTCAATGATCGCAAACAGCCCCAACGCCGCCGACTGCTGCAAAGCGGCCAACAGCACCGGAGACATCTGCCCGATCGATCGCGAAGTCACAATCACATACAGCGCCGCAAACACCACACTCATCATCACCAGCAAATTCCCCGGCAAAGACGATCGCACCGCCCCACCGCCCTCAGGCATGGCGACAAACAACACCCCAAGGCAAGCCAAGCCACCCAACCCCAACAGCAGCTTACCCACCCGCTCCTTCAAGAACAGCCAAGCAAAGGCAATCGTCGCGATCGGCTCCAGCGTACCCAACAGCGCCGCATCACTGGCCGTCGTCATCGACAGCCCCAACATCCCACACAAGTAAGACAACCCCGGCTCCAACAGGCCCGACAGCCCCACCTGCACCGTTTGACGATTCCATTGCACCGGAATCCGCCGCACCACGACGATCGTCCAAAACAACAGCACACTCGACGCCGTCTGCACCGTCAATAGCGTTAGCGGCGGAATATAGTCCAGCGTTCCCTTTGTCACAGCCATGGTCAGACCATAGATCGCCGTAGACAATACAATCAATCCAATACCCTGGGAATTACCAAAAATTCTTTTCCAGACATGCAAAATCGAGAAATGCGAAGAACGCACCCCTATCAAAGGAGACAACATAAAAAATAGGTAAACGACAACGCTATGCCGTCACGTACAGAAAGACGACAAAACGCAAAGAATTCTGGTAGGGGCGCGCATCCCGCGCCCACTATCTCAGCCGCAATAAAAAATCTCTCAGTAGAATCCAGCCAGCGATCGCACCAGCCTCAGCTCAGCGATCGCCCTATCTCCACCTAGAGTCCGACCATTAAACCCCGTGGGGAACAGGTTCGACCGCGAACAGCACTTCCCTTGAAAGACCGACCAATTGAGTAACGTCAATGATTATGGTGTTTGACAACATCCTTCTAGCTCTCCTGTCCCGCAACGCACATGCCGCAATCACGGAATCAGTATTTGGCGTTTTTATAGGTGTATTTATACGATATACCATCCCAGCACGATCTGGCAAATCAGAAACCTAATATTTCGCCCCAAAATCTATGATAAATTTGCATCCGAACCAAAACTAGAACGCTTACCATGGCCTTAAAAATTGGCGATCCAGCCCCCGACTTCAGCGTCCAAAACGAAAAAGGCGAAACCGTCACCCTCAAATCCCTACGCGGCCAATGGGTCGTCCTCTACTTCTACCCCAAGGACGACACCCCCGGCTGCACCAAAGAAGCCTGCGCCTTCCGCGACAACATTGCCGCCTTCACCGAGAAAAAAGCCACCATCCTCGGCATCAGCCTGAATGACGATAAAGCCCATAATAAATTCATTGCCAAATATAACCTCCCCTTCAGCCTTCTCATCGACAGCGACACCAGCCTCTCCACCGCCTACGAAAGCTACGGCTTGAAAAAATTTATGGGCAAGGAATATATGGGCATCACCCGTAACACATTTTTGATCGATCCAGAAGGGGCCATCGCCAAAATCTATCTAAAGGTTAAGCCCGAGACTCACCCCTTAGAGGTACTCAAGGATATTCCAGCTTAAATTCCTGACGAAACCGCCTCAGCTCCGGGGCCTTGTGGTAAATTTACCTTTGAGTTTGACTCGCGCTCTGTCCCCGGCTGAGGAAACGCTATGCGTCGGATCTGGCACTTTACCAAAACCGTGATCGGAATCATTTTCCGCCACCCCGTCCCAGGGACCAGCATCATTGCCCGGATGCCAGACGATCGCATCGTGCTGATTCGCCGCCGCGACAACGGGCTTTGGGGTCTACCCGGCGGCATGGTGGACTGGGGGGAGACCGTACCAACGGTTGTGGAGCGCGAACTTTTAGAGGAGACCGGGTTGACCTTAGTGCGGATTCGACGGCTAGTGGGGGTCTATTCCGACCCCGATCGCGACCCCCGTATCCATTCCGTCTGCTGTGTGGTCGAAGTCGAAGCCGAGGGCGAAATGCGGGTGACCGACCCCATGGAAGTCCTCGATGTCAAAGCCTTCCATCCCCATGAAATGCCCGAGGGCCGCTATTCCCACGACCACCGTCGCCAGCTAGATGACTACCTCGCGGGCCAGACTACCCTCGCTTAAGGATCTATGCAAAACCGCGATCGCTCTGGATTTCTAGCTTCATCGCGATCGGCGTTCTCCTGCGGCTGGTCTGGCCAGAGGAGATGAAGTGGCAGGCAGACGAGGTTTGGATGCATAACCAGGCGATCGCGGTCGCCCAGGGTGAGGAGCCCTTCCCAATGCTGGGCATGCGCAACGGCGTCGGCATCTACAACCCCGGCCTAAGTGTTTGGGCCTTTGTTGGGTTGGCGAAGTTTCAGATTGACCCCGTGGTGATGGTGCAATGGGTACAGTGGAGCAATGTGGCGGCGATCGCCCTCTTCACGGGGTTTGTGCTGCGGTGCGTTCCCTGGGTGGAGCAGTCGATCTGGCTCTGGGGACTGGCTATTGCCAGTGTGAACCCCCTGGCAATTATTTTCTCGCGGGCACTCTGGGCGCAGGATTTACTGCCGTTGTTTTGCACCGTCGCGGTGATGGGGCATTGGGGGGCGGCGGAAGTTTTGGGGGGAGTTTTGTCTGGGGATGGGTTGGGGGGGGCTGCTGGGCCAGATCCATATGAGTGGGTTTTTCTGGCAGGCGGCCCTGGTGGTGATGACGCTGTGGCCTGGAACGAAACCCAGGACCCATTGGCGGGGGTTTGCGATCGGCAGTTTCCTCGCCTACCTGACGCTAATTCCCTGGCTCCAGCAGGTGGCGGCCCAAAGCCTGTCGGCCAAGCGGCCCCATTGGGCAGAACTGTTGACGCCGAATTTCCATCTCCACTGGCTGACTGGCAGTTGGGGACTGAATATGGAGTACGAACTCTCTAGCGAACTCTGGAACAGCTTTTTGGCCGAACCTCGCCTCCAGAATGTTCCAACCTACGGCGTTTTGATCGCCCTGGTCACGCTCCTGGCCCTCTGTCTAACGAGCCTCTGGAAGGGGTTTCGGCAAAAGACGGAGCCCTTTTCGGGGATGTTTTACCTGAAGGCAGGGGCGATCGTCATGCCGATACTATTGTTTTTAGCCAAGGTAAGGATTCCGGCCCACTATTTGATTGTGCTGTTTCCCTTCCCGTTCATTTGGGTGGCTTGGCTCAACCGAGGCAGGTCTGGGCCGATGGTGGCAATCGCCCTCTGTCAGCTCTTTCTGAGTGCGACGTTTTTGCTCTATGTCCATCAGCACTTCGGCATCATCGATGGCAACTATGGTCTGCATTACCAGTTCCAGCACGAGATCGATCTGCTGAACAACTAGCGCAGAGGGCGAAACATCGCAAACACGACGGTGTAGCCATGCATGAAGGTATTGTCTCCAACGGGGCCAATCTCTCCGTTGCAGAAGAAGCCGCCCATGGGGACGGGGAAATATTCCGCTACAATCCCTGAGTCAAAGTCCGCCTCGCCATACAGACTCTCCCCCCGGCCTAGGCAGGAAAACATCAGGGCACCCTTGGGCTGAGTCCCCTTTTCCTGATCGCGATAGCGCTCCACCAACATCTCCAACTCATCCGCCGCCGCCGAGGCATCCCGCAGGTGGAACTGAATGCGCTGACCCTGGCGGATCCGATCGCCGATCGCTAAGGCCCCCACCCTCGGGTCAAAGCCCAGCAGGTTCCGCACCAAAAAGTCCCCTGGCTCTAGGGCCGTCTTGAAAGCATTCTGGGCCACCCCGACAAACATAGCCTGGCGGGCCAGTTCCTGGACTTCATCGGGGAGGTCCTCGACCACCGATCGCAACTGCTCTAGGGGAGAGGCCTTGCCATCGTTATCGCCCTCAGCCCGCATTTGCAGAATCACATTGCGCTCACTTTCCGTCACCCAGAAGGGATTCCCCACCGGACGACAACCCTGGGCCACAATAGGATCGAGCACAACATTTCCACTCAGGGCCACCCCCACTGCCCCCGCCTTGTGGAACCGCCCATTGCAAAACAACCCACCATTACTCAGCCCCCCCACCTTCGGCAACCCCGGATAGGCATAGTCTAGCCCCGACAGAAAATCATTCATCCCCTCACTCATGGGGTCAATCAGCACCACAAACTGGGGCTTCGTCTCTGCCCCCACCCCCACCAAATCGAGCCAGGGCGTTGGCGGCCCATCGAGATCGGGCAAACTTTCGGTCTCCACATGGAAGCAATGGACCGTCACCTCGGGCAGCACCGCTAGGGTGAGACTGATCGCCACATCATCTTCAATTTCGCGGGGGCGATCGCCCATCCCCACCACCCCGCCACCCCTCCCCCACCCCTGTGGCACAACGAAACGCGAAACGAACCCTCCTCCGCCACCGCCAAACCCCATCCGGTCCCCAAGCAACGAAAGCAGTCAGGCACACGTGTGGCGAAGTCTGGTGGTGGCAACAAGGAGTGTCAGAACTCCAGCGAGTGGTTGCCTTCCACCCCACCGCGTGCTGCATCCCCCGTGCCGTCCATGTGTGCGGCAAGCACGTCCACGTCGGCCTCTTCAGGGCGCACTGCTTTCGGTGCTGGCCGACCGTCAACACCGCTGCCACAACCACCAACTCCATCAACTCCATCAGGAGCAGCTGCGCCACCACCCCAGACACCGGCAACAGAGCCATTGCCAGCACCACCACCAGCTTCTGTTGCGCCACCACCAGGACTGCCAACAGCAGAACCATCAGCTGCCCCACCTCCACCAACAGCCACTGCTGATGCAGGCGGGCGTGAGCCAGTCAATATCCTTCCTATGCTCTTGCCCGCACCTGCACCAACAGCACCTGCTGCTGCAGAAGGGAATGAGCCAGTCAAAAGCCTTCCTCTGCTCTCCCTCAGAACTGCAGAACAGAAGGAGGAGAGTGCTGAGGAGATGGCTGGAGGGCGGTGAAGGCACCATGTGGAGCTTGAGTGACTGTGGCCTCCGACTAGCGGGCCCTCCTGCAGGCACCCCTGCTGACAGGCCAGAGGAGGGCTGCTCTGTGAAAGATGACTGTGTCAACTGTCACAGTGTCTCCCATGCAACTAAGGTGGCCCCAGTACAGATGCTGCAGGCAGGGCACCGATGGTAACATATGCATTCCAAACCGTGTCGGCACAACACCACTCACAGTGGCATATGACGTTGCACAGCTAGTCTTCCAATGACACGAGGATCTACTTCTACGGCAGCGGGCAGTGGGAGTGCCTGCCATGTACGCGGACTGGGCAGTGCAGGCTTTCCCGTGCACAGTGCTCATGCCACGCTTCCGCCGCAGCTGCCGCCATGGTGATGTGATCTTGCAGCCGCCTGCCCACTTC
>JAAUSA010000055.1 GCA_012031975.1 Alkalinema sp. RU_4_3
AATATTCCGGGATACCCAAGGCCGCATACAACTGCTTCATCTCATCCAAATCACTAGCCAACGTCGTATCCGAAACCTCCCCCACCAAATCCGGCACCCGCCACTCATCCAGACTAATCCGCCGCTTCGTCCCCTCCTGCCACTGCGGAGCCCCATCCCCCACATACAGCATCAAATCCGGAGCCGCCCCACCCACATCCACCTTCTCCATCAGACAACCACTCATCGATGACCTATGGTCGGTCGAAGACCATCGCGCCATCACCCCAGGCCGCGCCATATACCAAAACCCCAGCAGCAGAATGAACAAATCCTTCACCTGCGCATGATTCAGCCCTTCCCAGCCCATAACCCACAAATAACCTGCATGAAAACTCACCTGCACCCGGTCATCTGCCTCCAATCGATCGCGCCAAACCTCATACTCCGCCCAGCTAGCCTTACCTGAAACGGGCAATGCCGATCGCGATTGGTCATTGAGAATTGTTGCCGTCATAATCTCTCCCCTATGAACCGACTCATTCAAGATAACCCGTTACTACATCGATCGCCATCCCCGTCACCAAAGCTACCTGATCAAGCAGCATACCCGATCGCACTATAACTCTAGGACTGATACGAATATTCTAAGCCATCGATTCATGACTGCCCTCTATCCTAAGATATATGTTCACGCCCAACACCTCCAAAACCCAGACAGCCTCCTCCAGCAAATCCACCAATTCCTCAGCGAAAGCCTCGTCCCCGCCGCCTAATCCCTACCCCGAAATACTCCCCCGCGTCACCCCCAACTGACTCTGCAAATTCAACTCCCGCCACAGCTGACTCCCCTTAATCTCCCCTCGAATCAGCTTCTGGTAGCGATCGATCGTCTCCCCACCAAATCCCCGACTCATCCAAAAACTCCACCCTGAATCTTCTGGCTCCCTTCGACATCAGATGCTGTAGATGTTCTGCCCCCGTCTGAGCACGGCCATTAAACACCGTATTCCGGCAGCCCGCATCCGCTTGCAGGACATGTTCGACTCCGGTGCGATCGCGTAATTTCACCACATGCTCCTCACAGGGCCGTCCACAATCGCGGAAATCCTTGCCCTTAGAAAGAAAACTACAAAATACACAATGCTCCATATGGAACATCGGCATATGCTGGTGGACCGTAATTTCTAAGGCATCGCCAGAATAACTGCCCAGCAGATCTTCCAATTGTTGAATATTCAAATCATAGGAAGCTGTTAAATGCTCCAGGCCGTACTTGAGGAAATAGTCAGCGGTTAGGGCATTGGCCACATTGAGGGAGAAATCACCAATACAGCGATCGCCCTTGAAATAAGCCAATTGATCGTAGTTACGAATGAGATAACCATCCGCCTCACTTTTACGAACCTGCTCTAAAATCCAATTCTCCCCAGGTTTCGTAATTCTAGGCGGCGCAACGAAAATCTCTACGCCCGCCGATCGCGATCGCACCGCCGCCACAATTTCCCGATAGCGCTTCGGATCTTCCATCTCGCAATAGAGTTTCGTCACCCCACAGTCGATCGCCGCCTCTAATTGCGCAAGCGATCGCCCCATCACCGTTAATTGCGTCGTTTGGGTAGGCGGCAAAACCACGGGTAATAAGGTCCGCAGTTTGGCACCCTCGTTGATTTGCCATTGTTTTGGACTGCGGCGTTGGGTTTGTAATTGCTCCACCATGTCTCGGCGGAGACGATTGAGTTCGCTGACGGGCAGCATGAGATCGCCCTCGATCGCCACCTCCAAACGCCCCAATTTCACAGGCGTATTCCCCAGCCGCCCCAATTGCTCCCGCAGGCGTTCCTCAGACAGCGGATTACTGTGGGCCGCGACTAACGGCATCGTCGAATCCAACTGCACCAGATGGCCCGAATTATCCCGCGCAATCACAGTCAACGGCAAATCAACCGCTCCATGGACTTCGAGATCGATCGCCCGCTGAAACTGATTCTCCTTGGCATAACTCTGCCGCACCTGTTTGTCCAAAACCGGATCATTCGTCTTCCAGAGGCGATCGCCCACATTAATCTGCTGGAAATCCACATTGCCCCGCCCAAAGGTCAGGACCGCCCACTTAGGACCGCGATCGACCGTGTAAACCCGCCCGCCCTGCTCCCGCTCATCCGGTCGCCCCGCATCAAAGACCACCCCATCCCCCGGCTTCAGCGCCGAAATCAACCGCACCGACACCTGCTCCCCACTCACCCGCACCACATCCCCCAAATACACCCCCCGCTTCTTCCCAAACCGCGCATGCACCAATTCCTGGTTATCAATCCCCCGAAACCACCCCGTATACAACCCCCGCGAAAAGGCCATCTCCAGGTTGTAGCGCTCATCGTCAAACTGCTGCAAATCAAACTGGGGGTTCACTGCCCCCGCCAGGCGATCGAGGGCCTCCCGGTACACCCGCGTCACATTCGCCACATACTCCGGAGTCTTCAGCCGCCCCTCAATCTTCAGACAGCTCACCCCCGATCGCACCAGCTCCGGCAGCACCGCCAGCCCCGACAGATCCTGGGGACTCAGAAGGTAACGCCGATCGCCCAGATCCACCGTCTGACCATCCGAAATCAAGTCATAGGGCATCCGACAGGCCTGGGCACATTCACCCCGGTTCGCCGATCGCCCCCCCAGGGACTCGCTGGTCAGACATTGCCCCGAATAGGCCACACACAGCGCCCCATGGACAAACACCTCCAAAGGTAGGGCCAGATTGCGATCGCCCATATGAGCCCGAATCTTCTCGATCTCTTTGAGCGAACATTCCCGCGCCAGCACCACGAGATCACAGCTCAAATTTGCCGCGAACGCCACACCCTCAGCGCTCGTCACCGTCATCTGCGTGGACCCATGGATCGCAAAGTCCGGCGACAGATGGCGAATCAGCCGACAGATGCCCACGTCCTGGACGATCGCCGCATCCACCCCCGCCGCGATCATCGTCCGCAGGTACCGCTCCGCCTCGTGCAGCTCCTGGGGAAACACCAGCGTGTTCATCGTCACATAGCCCTTGACGCCCCGTTGGTGTAGGTAGGCCATCAGCTCCGGCAGATCGGCTTCGGTGAAGTTCTCGGCGCGCATGCGGGCATTGAAGCGATCGAGCCCAAAGTAGATGGCATCGGCACCGTTTTCAATGGCGGCCTTGGCGCAGTCCCAATTGCCAGCGGGGGAGAGGAGTGAGGGAAGCATAGGAGAATTTAGAGAACGGTGATCCATCATATCGCCCCCTACCTAAAAACTCCCCATGCAAACCTTCGCAGATTTGCGCTATGATGCACTCCGGTCTTAGTTGCAGAATATGAACGCCTTCAACAGCGCTTTCACACTCTTTTTAAGTTTGATGGTCGAGGCCATGCCCTTCCTGATCATTGGCGTGCTGTTTTCTGGACTGCTGCAATACTTTGTTAAGGAAGAATGGCTGCTGCGCTGGATGCCGAAGAATGCCCTGCTGGGGGCCTTGGCAGGCAGTGTTTTGGGCATGTTGTTCCCGGTTTGTGAATGTGGGAATGTGCCCGTGGCCCGGCGGATGCTGACGCGCGGCATGTCTCCGGCGGTGGCGATCGGTTTCCTCCTTGCGGCGCCGACGATTAATCCCATCGTCTTCTGGGCCACCTGGACGGCCTTTCGCGATCAGCCCGAGGTGGTGTTCTATCGCATCGGCCTGTCACTGTTCATCGCCACGGCGATCGCCTGGATCTTCAGCCAGCAAAAGGACCTCCGCCCCTTCCTACAAAAAAACGTCGCCGCCGCCCTCACCGCCCGTGAAAACTATGCCCGAGTCCCTGAACCTGTGGGCCTAGAGTCATTACCCAGCAACCCCCTTCTCCAGTCCGGCACCTTCATGATCGGCGGCGGCAACCTCCTCGAACCCGAGGAAACCCTCAAGGATCGCACAAAACTCCTACTCGATACCATGGTGCAGGAGTTGCGGGAGCTGGGAGGGGTTTTGATCCTTGGAAGTGCGGTGGCGGCGATTATTCAGAGCTTTGTGCCGAGGGAGGTGGTGCTGGGGTTGGGCCAGGGATCGATTAGTTCGATCGTGGCGATGATGATGCTTGCGGGGATTGTGTCGATCTGTTCGACGGTGGATTCGTTTTTTGCGCTGTCGTTTTCTTCGGCGTTTACAACTGGATCGTTGATTGCGTTTTTGGTGTTTGGGCCGATGATTGATTTGAAGGGGATTGGGGCTATTGGGTTCGGTGTTTCGGCCCAGGGCGCTATTCTATCTGTTTGCATTGGCCGCATTGATGACCTTTCTAGCGGCGCTTGTGTTGAATCTCTACATTTTTTAAATCATGGAACACCGTCTCCCACCCCAGCCCATTCCGGACCATCTGCTAGGAGAGACCTGGCGCTATGCCGCGATCCTCTCGGGGAACTTACCGGACCTGTACGAAGGTCGCCCCATTCCCTACCAGTCTGTGCCCGAGGCCCTCTCGCCCCTGCGTATGGGTCTGTCCTCGAATATTTTGGTGCCCGGTGTGGTGATCGTTGGCGGCAGGCGATCGCGAGCCCTAGCGAGCTGGCTGCAATCGATTGATGGGCGATCGATCCATGCGATTAAGGGCAGTCCTGACGGGTTGATTTTGTACGCCGGGGAGCAGGAGCGCTGGATCTTGGCGACCTATGACGATGCTGAGATGAAACAGGCCAGTCAGCAGTTTGTCGATCAGCAGCAGTTGGCCCAGGGATTGCATTTTTTGTTGGTGCAGCCCGATGACTCTGGCATGACCTATACAGGCTTCTGGTTGATGCAAAGACCTCCCACGGCACCCGAAAAGCGGCTACAGTAGAATGAGTCTTCCCGCCCTAACCTATGACCTGCACCGAACTCCTCGCTGATCTGCCTGGAATTGAGGCGATCGTCGATCCCGATCAAATTGCCAAGCTCTCCCAGGACTACTACTACTTCAGCCCGATTCTTCAGCCGTTGTTTGAACCCAAGCGGGGGGATCTGGTGCTTCGGCCGGCCAATGAAGCCGAGGTCTTGCAAATAGCCGAGGCCTGTGTTCAGCGGCGGCTTCCCCTGACGGTGAGGGGGGCGGGCACGGGCAACTATGGTCAGGCGGTGCCCCTAGAGGGCGGTGTGATTTTAGACATGACCCGCATGAGTGCCGTGAAATGGGTTAAACCGGGTCTGGCCTGCGTTGAACCGGGGGCAAAAATGGCGGCGATCGATCGCATCACCCGCCCCCAGGGTTGGGAATTGCGCATGGCCCCTTCGACCTACCGAACGGCGACGATTGGGGGGTTTGTGGGGGGTGGGAGCGGTGGGATTGGGTCGATTAACTATGGGCAACTACGCGATCGCGGTAATCTCCATGCGGTTCGAGTGGTCACCTTTGAAGACGAGCCTAGGGTTGTGACCTTGCAGGGATCGGACGTTTACCAAGTGGCCCATGCCTACGGCACCAATGGCATTATTACGGAATTGCAAATCCCGCTTGCTCCGGCCTACGACTGGGCAGAGGCGATCGTTACCTTTGACGACTTTCTAAATGCCGGACGGTTTGGCCAAGCCCTGGGTGACGCCGATGGCATTGTTAAAAAATTGATTTCAGTGTTTGCCGATCCGATTCCCCAGTATTTTTCAGCCTTGCAGCGTTATTTACCCAAAGGTCAGACAGCGGTCTTGGTAATGGTGGCAGCACCTTCCCTGGATGCCTTTCGGGAGTTGGTTGCCGAGTTTAATGGCACCATCACCTATGAGAAAACCGCTGAGGAAGCGACGAAAGGGGTTTCCATCTGGGAATATACCTGGAACCACACTACACTCCATGCGAGGATCGTAGACCCCAATCTCACCTATTTGCAAACGCTGTTTCCAGGGGATCAGAACCTCGATCGCGTTGCCCAGATGACCGAGTACTTTGGGGATGAAATCCAGATGCATTTGGAGTTTTTGCGGGTGGGTGGGCGATCGACGCCAGCAGCATTACAGTTGGTGCGATTTACGACGGCGGAGCGATTGCAGGAAATTATTGATTACCATGAGGCAAATGGCGCGATCATCTTTAATCCCCATACCCATCTGATCGAAGATGGCGGCATGAAACATGTGGATCTGGCCCAGCTAGAATTCAAACAGAAAATGGATCCCTACGGATTGCTCAACCCCGGTAAAATGAGAGCCTGGCTGGAGCGTAAGCAATGAAGATCAATCGTCACCTAAGACGCTTTCTCAAAGGATTTGCCGTCATTTATTTTGCGATGGGCCTGGGACTATACCTGGGTCAAGCGCGCATGATTTATGCCCCCACCACCCTCCATCAAAAAACACCCTCTGACCTGAGGCTCAACTTTGAAGAAGTTCGGCTGCCCGTCGCTCAAGGTGGGGAAGTTCACGGCTGGTGGCTCCCCAATCCCAAGGCGACGAAGACCATCCTCTACCTCCATGGCATCGGCCTCAACATCGGCTCCAATATCAACCAAGCAAAACAGCTCTACGATCAAGGTTTTTCTGTCCTGCTAATTGACTATCGTGGCTACGGTCAAAGTTCTGGCCCCTTTCCCTCAGAGGCCCGCATCTATGAAGATACCGAAGCGGCCTGGAATTATTTGACAAAGACCCGCCAAATCCAGCCAGCGAACATTGTCCTCTACGGCCATTCCCTGGGCGGCGCGATCGCCATCGACCTGGCAATACGCCATCCCGACGCGCGCTCCCTGATTGTCCAATCGTCCTTCACCTCCATGTATGACATGGCCATGCAGCGACCGTACAATCGACTGTTGCCTGTGAAGTTACTGCTCCATGAACGCTATGACTCGATCGAGAAGGTCCCAACCCTGAAAGTTCCGGTGCTCTATATCCATGGCTTGAAGGATGAGACGATCGGCCACCGGATGAGTCAGACTTTGTACGATCGATCTCCTGAGCCCAAGCAATTATTTTTAGTGCTTCAAGGGACCCATAACAATGGCGATCTCTTCTGGCAAGCAGGGGCAGGGGATGTGATCAAACGGTTTGTGAATAGCAATTCATGAAATTTGCGGTATTGAGCATTTTGTCGATAGATGCATCGTTCTATCTTGCAGATGCTAACAATTGGGCTGCGATCGGCGCGGGAAAATCTACCCCAACAAATCGACTTTCTGGATACAGATAATCCTCACCAGAATCATCAACCACAGTTTACACAAATCACAAAGTTAGACCTGAGATAGGACAGTTGTCAGCGTTAATATGCTAATGTTGGAAAAACGCATCATCCCCTAGACAGACCTTGGCAGCCTCTAACCATCCCCTCTCCCGCCACAAAAAACTGCTGATCGGCGCAGGTATTATCTCTGGCTGCCTTGTGATCGGTCTGATTCCCCTAGGTATCTTCGCCACCATCTTCCTACCATCCCTCTCCCCGAAGCAATTCCCCAAGACCAAGGAAACCGAGGCAAAACAATACCTCGCCAGCGTCATCACAAAACAACAGGCCCACTTCAAAGCCACCCAACAATTCGCCGAAACCTTCGACCAGATTAATTTCCCACCACCGGAGACCCCCGGCTACAGCTACAGCCTCACAGTCCCCAAAGGCCATAGTAATCAGGCGATCGCCATCGTCCAAGCAACCCCCACCAAACCCACCACCCTCCGCACCTACGTCGCCGTCAGCCGTGCCGTGGGACAGTCGAGAAATATCGAAACCCTAATCTGCCACACGCCCACCGCCACCGCCACCACTGCCTTCACCGTGCCCACCACCGCCACCAATCCCCTCAAATGCCCCCCCAAGATGAAACCCTCTATGCGTTAGTCATTGCCACAATATCTGCAACAGTAATCTGAAGCCCTGGAAACGTCGGAGAAACGATCGCCCTATTCCCCTGATACTGCTTTGCCACATACTCATCATCAATCAAATAATTCACCGTCACCGTCGGCTGCTTCGGCGCTCCAATATACTGAACCCCACCCAACCCCGCATAATCCACAATCCAATATTCCAAAATCCCCAACGCCTCATACTCATTGAGCTTAAGACGATAATCATCCCGCCAATTCGTACTCACCACCTCCACCACCAAAGGCGGCGGCTCGTACGCCGCCGCCGAAGCCGAACTCTGGCGCATCTTCTCCCACTCAACGCGATCGAACACCACAATATCCGCCTTCCGACTAGACTCTGGCGCTTGGGGCTCCGATCGCAACCGCACCTGTTTACCTTGCCGCACCACATAGGCCAACATCTCATCCTTGCAGTGATCAGCCATCAAACGGCAAAGACCATCGACAACATCCTCATGTCTGGCATTAGGTTCACAAAGTGGCACAGCAACTCCGTTGACTAGTTCAAACGATCGATCGCTTCCATCATTCCAAGCCAGGAATGCCTCAAAGGTCAGTAGCCGATTAACGATCGCAACCATAACTTATGGGTAGTTGAACAGCTCGCTTAGATGCTAACACAGGTCACCTCAGGCAACCGCCCCGATCGCAACCATAACCTGGGGCAGGCTCCGCCGGATCTTCATTAACATTTGCTTATGGGATTGTTCAGGAAGACTCCTATTAGCGGCCCATATCTATGGTCACCATTCACGATATATTGGTACATTGCAGGCCGATCCTTGGTTTTGCACCTACAAATTGGTTCGCGCGCTTGGAGCGTCACCCCTATGGGAATGGCTGTTGGAATGATCGAGACCGTAGGCTACCCGGCAGTCCTGGCTGCCTCGGATGCCATGCTCAAGTCCGGAAGAGTGGCCCTGGTCAACTATGAAAGCTGTGCTAGCGGTCGCTACATGGTTTCGATTCGAGGCACCATCGCGGAGGTGCGATCGGCCATGGAAGCCGGCATCGAGATGGTGGAGAAGATGCCTGGCGATGCGGAGGTGGTCACCCATATCATCATCCCCAATCCCCCGGACAACATTGAAGCTGTTTTGCCGATCTTTTACACACCAGATGCCGAGCCGTTCCGCATCTAGCTTACTATGGATGTTGGGCCACGATAAGGCCAAACGCCCCACCGCTGACGAACCCCGATTGGAAGGATCTTTAGGAGATATAGGTATATGCCACAGGCAGTTGGATCACTCGAAACCAAAGGCTTTCCGCCGATTCTCGCCGCCGCCGATGCGATGATCAAGGCTGGACGGGTGACGCTGGTGAGTTATGTGAAGGCCGGGAGCGCTAGGTTTGCGATCAACATTCGTGGCGACATTTCCGAGGTGAAGCAGGCCATGGAAGCGGGCATTACGGCGGCGGAAAACACCCCCGGCGGCGTGGTCGAAACCTGGATCATCATCCCCCGGCCCCACGAAAACGTTGAAGCCGTTATGGATATCGAGTACACCGATGCCGTGGAAGTGTTCCGTCAGGCCGTCAATGGTTACGGCGCCCTCAGCAGCCCCCCAGCACCATAAATTTAAGGCCATACACAATGAGCATCAAAGCAGTCGGGTCCTTAGAAACGATCGGTTGGCCGCCAGTGTTAGCGGCTGCCGATGCCATGGTTAAGGCGGGGAGTGTGACCCTTGTCAGCTATGTGCGGGCGGGCAGTGCGCGCTATACGATCAATATTCGGGGCAATGTCTCGGAGGTGGTCAGGGCCATGGAAGCGGGGGTCGAAGCCGCTGAGAAGACGCCGGGGGGGCATTTGGTGACTTGGGTGGTGATTCCTCGGCCCCATGCCAATGTTGAAGCGGTGATGAGCATTCGCTATAATGAGGAGGTGGAGGGCTTTAGACGCAACATTGAGGGGTTTGATCTGCTGCCACCATCGACCCAGAGTTAGGCGGTTGAAGGCTCCGGGTTGCACAGATTGCTCCTATTCCTTGGGGGCAATGTCTCGTGATTGTTCCCAAATGTCTTCCCGAGAAGGAGGAGCTTTTGCAATGGCTGACCTAGTATTGTATCGGCAGTATCTTCGAGAAATTTTGACAAAATACGCTCAGTACTCTCCATCACAAACTGATATGGAAACCCATACAATATTTGATCAAGAGGGTGACCATTACCAAGTCGTCACTGTGGGTTGGGAAGATGGCTATCGGATGTATGGCTGCTTAATTCATGCGGATATTAAGGATGGGAAGATTTGGATTCAGTATGATGGGACGGAATATTCGATCGCCAATGAACTCATCGATCGGGGTGTGCCGAAGCAGGACATTGTGTTAGCTTATCAGGCTCCCTATGCTAGGAGGCTAACAGAGTTTGCGGTGGGGTAACGAATTATCCGAAGCTCATTTGGGTTGAGAGGGAGTTTTGATCGTGCTAGAGGAATCAGCGGATTACCGTGATTGGTTGGGGGTGGTGAAGTCAAAGTTGCGATCGGTGCAGTTGAAGGCAGCGGTGACAGTCAATTCGGCATTATTGGTGTTTTATTGGGAGTTGGGTGCGGAGATTGTTGAAAAGCGAAAGGAGCGGGCCTGGGGCGCAATGGTATCTGTTTTACCGAGAAGCCATTCCAAATTGGCAACATGCTGTTGCCAAAATCGAAGACTCCGAAGTGGCACAAATTACCCGTATTCCTTGGGGGCATAATCTTGTGGTTGTTGCCAAATGTCGATCGCTGAACGAAGCCTTGTATTATGTGCAACATACTATTCAGCATGGCTAGGAGTCGCAATGTCTTGACCCACCAAATCGAGAGCAAACTATGGGAACGGGAGGGAAAAGCGATCGCGAATTTCCAAACAACCTTACCGACTCCCCAATCAGATCTAGCCCAACAAACCCTCAAAGATCCCTATGTGTTTGATTTTCTCTCGCTTTCCCAGGACTATGATGAACGGGAATTAGAGCGAAATTTAATCGAGCACATTACGCAATTTCTACTGGAATTGGGGGCAGGATTTGTTTATATGGGACGACAGGTGCCGCTCCAGGTAGGCGATCGTGATTTTTTCTTAGATTTGCTGTTCTACCATACCCATCTGCATTGCTATGTGGTGATCGAACTGAAAACAGGAGACTTTGAGCCAGAACATGCAGGGAAGTTGAATTTTTATCTCAAGGCGACGGATGAGCTACTGCGGCGAGCGGGAGATGAGCCAAGCATTGGGCTATTGCTGTGTAAAAATCGCGATCGTTTGGTGGCGGAGTGGGCGTTGAGTGGTGTTCATAAACCGATCGGGGTTGCAGGGTTACAGATTGGCAGTGATGAATCTGGCGAGACCCATGATTTTTCGTTTCATAGGTCGTATGCAGATGGATATTCTGGCTCCCACAACAGGGACAATCGTGCGAAATGGTGGACATTTGGGGCGGATTATCCTACAGTGTCTTGCGAAACATCCAAGCCCTTTCTATGAAGATCGATATTGCTGAGCAAGTTAGCCATCTCTTTGCAGAGATCGATCGCCAAACCCAAGTTTTCCAAGCGGCAACCGGACTGTACTGTCCTCCGGGCTGTGGGAAATGCTGTGATAACGAACATATTGAGGTGACGGTTCTGGATTGTTTGCCCTTGGCGATCGAGCTGTTTGAGGCAGGAGAAGGCGAATTTTGGCTAGGGCAATTCACGGAGCCAACGCGGGATTCCTGTCTGTTCTACCAGGCGGACGCTCTGAACGCTGGAAATGGTCGATGTCTGCAGTATGTTGGGCGGCCCCTGCTCTGTCGAACCTTTGGGTTTGGGACGGTGCGAAATAAGGCGGGGGCTCCTGAATTAGCCGTCTGCTCTGTGCATCGGGCGACTCAGGCGGAAACGGTGGCGCGATCGCAGCAGTTGATTGCAGAGGGACTATCGGCGCCTAATTTTGCCGACCTGGCCATGCAGTTGGAGGCGATCGACCCGGCGATCGGGCGTCAGCACTATCCGATTAATCAAGCGATGCGGCGGGCCTTGGAACGGGTGGGATTTCAAAGGCAGTGGGCCTAGTGCATTGTCAAAACTACCGGACTCCCAATCAAAGTCATCAAGAAACTGCAAAAGGCAAACAACCTTTAGAGATTTCTCTCTTGAGATCAACCCTCTAAACACCGCCGCACGATCGCCGTCAACTGCTCCGCACTATCCAACACCGCCAACTTCCCCGCATTATCCGCCATACGTTTTAACCGATCGCCATCCCCCCAAACAACCCCCAACACCGCCTCCCCAAAACTCTCCTCCGTCATCTCATTCTGCCGCAGCATAATCGCCGCCTCAGCCGCCGCAAACACCTTCGCATTAAACGCCTGATGATCCTCCGCCGCAAAGGGATAGGGAATTAAAATCGAAGGACTATGCATCATTGCTAATTCCGTTAGGGTCCCCGCCCCCGATCGACTAATCACCAAATCCGCCCGCTTAAACAAACCCGCCATATTTTGATAAAACGGCACCTTGATATAATGGGGATGCTGCAACGTCTCCACATCCGGGTCATTATCCCCCGTCTGATGCAACACCCAGGCCCCAGCGGCAAACCAGGCAGGCGCACAAGCCCGCACCATGCGATTAATCGCACCGCCCCCTGACTGCCCCCTACGATCGCAATCAAAGGCACATCCCCAGGAATCGGCAAATCGATCGGCTGATCGCGCTGATCTAGAAACTGCTGCCGCGCCGGAGTCCCCGTACAGATCGGCTGACACTTGGATAGATGGGCCTTAGACGCCTCAAACCCCACCGCCACCGCACTACACCAAGGCGCCAGCCGCCGCGTCACCTTTCCCGGCAACGCATTCGACTCATGTAAGATAGCGGGTAACCCCAAGGACTTCGCCGCCACGATCGCCGGAGCCGAAATATAGCCCCCGGTCGTAAACACCCCATCAAACTTGCCCCGCTTCAAAAGCCGCCTTGTCTGAACGATCGCCTTCCCAAACCGCCACAGAATCTTCACTGTACCCAGCCCCGGCTTCCCCTGAAACCCACCCACCCGTACCGCATGGAAGGGATAACGATCGCCCACCAACTGAAGTTCCATCCGATCGGGCACCCCCAGCCACTCAATCTCATAGTCCGGCAGCCGCTCCGCCGTGGCAATGGCCGGGAACACATGGCCACCAGTACCACTGGCCGCGATCAATAGGCGAGGAGGAGATGCAGTCACAGCAGTTCGGTCCAAAACATCAGCGCCTATTCTATCCCCTACCGATCCCCCCAAAACATCAATTCTGGCAGCTAGATCCCATCGGAGGACTATACTGGGATCGTGAGATTTGTGAATGGGATTAAGTTTGTACTATGGCTCGCTCTTCTTTGGTTTCCGTTGGTTTGCTAGGGCTGAGTTTAAGTTTGACAAGCGGACTGACCCCGCCGATCGCCTCCGCCCAAGTCGCCCAACCCGTTAAACCCTCCGCCGCACCAGCAAAAAACCCCAAGCCCAATCCCCAAACAAACCCCCAATTTCAGGATGTTCAAGAACGGCTATCCCGCATCGACGCCGCCGCCAACAGTAAAGACATCCAGGCCCTGATGAGCTTCTACAGCCAAGAATTTACCAATTCCGACGGCCTCACCCGCCAGAGCCTCCAGAAAGCGATCGCCCAGCTCTGGCAGGAGTACCCAGCCCTCACCTACCGCACCGAACTGCTCGAAATCCTACCCAGCCGCAGCAAGGGCATCGAAATCGAGACCATCACCTACGCCACCGCCAAAACCGAGATCCAAGGTCGCCCCACGGATCTGAGCTTCATGGTCAAGTCCCGCCAGCGCTGGGAAGAGGACAAGCTAATCCAGCAGACCGTCCTATCGGAGCAAAACCGCGTCAGCTTTGGCGATCAGCCCCCCACCATCTTGGTGCGCCTGCCCGACTCCGTCAAAGTCGGCCAAAAATACACCTACGAAGCGATCATGCAGGAGCCCATCGCCCCCGACGACTACATCCTCGGCGATATCCTAGAGGAAACCATCAGCCCCGCCACCCACCTCTCAACGGCCAAAATCCAGTTTGAAGTGCCCTCTATTGCCGAAATCCTCAACGATCGGATCGCCGAACCCGCCACATCCAGCCCACCGTCTGCCACCCTCCGCCGCTTCCGATTACGAAAACTCCGCACAGGCGGCTTCTTCAAAATCGCCCAGGCCCCAAAGCGCGCCGACGACCAATGGCTGTCCGTGGTTTTAGTCCGGCCCAGTGGGGGGATGACCCTGATCTCCCAGCGTCTCCAAGTCACTAACTAGCAGGCAAAGCCCATGGCCTATGCGATCGACTTCGGCACCAGCAACACCGTAATCACCCGCTGGAACGCCGCCACCAACACCGCCGAAACCATCCGTATCCCCGGCCTATCCCAGCAGATTCCCCAGGCACCGCCCCTGATTCCCAGCCTGCTCTACGTGGAGAATGCCGAGACCAGCACCACCGTCGTCGGACAGAGGGTGCGCGATCGCGGTTTCGATATTGCGGGCGATCGGCGTTTTTTCCGCAACTTCAAGCGGGGCATTGGCACACCGCTCCAGGGCTTTTTGCCAGAGCTGGATGGGCAGAGCATTCGGTTTGAGCAGGTGGGGAGTTGGTTTTTGGAACAGGTGATTGGGCAGTTGGCGACCCAGGATCCGGAGGTGCTGAACAGTTTGACCTTTACGGTGCCCGTGGACAGTTTTGAGGCCTACCGACTGTGGATTGGCGGCGTAGCTGAGAAACTGCGAATTAATCAAGTACGGCTTTTGGATGAACCGACGGCGGCGGCCTTGGGGTACGGATTAGCCGATCGCGAACTCCTCCTCGTCATCGACTTTGGCGGCGGCACCCTAGACCTGTCCCTGGTCCGCTTGGAAGGCTCCGTCGCAACGCCGTCAAAACCCCTGGGGTTCCTGCTGAAGTTTGGGGACAATTCCTTCGCCAAGGATTCAGGGCAAAAACCCAAGATCGCCCAGGTCCTGGCTAAGGCCGGGCTCAACCTCGGGGGCGCCGACATCGACCAATGGCTCCTGGGCCACTTCAATCAGACCCAAAGCATCCCCACCACGCCCCTGACCGAGCGCCTAGTGGAACGCCTGAAAATTCAGCTTTCAGCGCAACCCCAGGCGAGCGAAGTCTACTTTGATGCCGAGCAGTTTGAAAGTTATGATCTGGCGATCGATCGCCCCACATTCAACGACATACTCACCCAGCAGGGCTTCTTTGACCAGCTTGACAGTGCCATGAATCAGGTCCTCCAGCAGGCCCAACGCCAGGGAATCACCCCCCAGCAGATCAACGCCGTCCTGCTCGTTGGCGGCACCTGCCAAATCCCAGCGGTCCAAACCTGGGCGCAGCAATATTTTGACCCTAGCAAAATCAGATCCAACAAGCCCTTTGAAGCGATCGCCGCCCGGTGCCCTCCAGATCAGCCAAAACCTAGTCGTCCAGGACTTTCTCTACCACGGCTACGGCATCCGCTACTGGGATCGCCGCACCAATGCCCACAACTGGCATCCGATCGTTCACCCCGGCCAGCCCTACCCCATGACAAAACCCATCGAACTGAACCTAGGTGCCTCCCTAGAGGGCCAGCCCAAAATCGAACTGGTAATCGGCGAACTCACCGAAGGCAAGGCCCAAACCGAGGTCTACTTCGAGGGCGATCGCCTGATCACCCGCACCACGACCCAAACCACCCCCCTAGTCCAGGCCCTTAACGATCGGCCTGAATCACGGGGGATTGCCGAATTGGATCCGCCGGGCAGTCCGGGCAGCGATCGCGTTAAGGTTTTTAATTTACGGTGGATCGGAAGCGATTTTTATGTATTACCGTGGAGGACCTGTTAACACAGCGCATAGTTCTCAGCGATCAACCTGTGGTACAACTGGCTTAGCCCCTACTCCCAATCGCCATCTATGAAGAAACCCGTCGTCATCTGTGTGGATGATGAGCCTACTGTTTTGGACAGTCTCAAGGTTGAACTGCGACGCGGGCTATCGGGTCAATGTTTAATCGAGATTGCCGAGAGCGGGGAAGAAACCCTAGAACTCCTAGAGGAACTGCTCCAGGATGACTATGAGGTGGCCTTGGTGATCGCCGACTACATCATGCCCGGCCTCAAGGGTGACGAGCTTTTGCACCAAATCCACGATCGATCCCCCCGCACGATCAACATCATGCTGAGTGGCCAGGCGGACCTCGATGCGGTGGGTCGATCGATCAAATACGCCAACCTCTATCGGTTCATTTCTAAGCCCTGGCACAGCGCCGATCTAGGTTTGACCGTATCCGAGGCCCTCCAGAGCTACCACCAGGGCCAGCAGCTCGAATCCCAAAATGCTAAGCTCAAAAAACTCTACCAGGAGGTCCAGGTCCTCAATGAAAACCTCGAACAGCAGGTCGAGGAGCGCACCCAACAGTTGCAAGTCAGTCTCCGGGAAATCAAAGAGCTGAGCCAGATGAAGGAGGATCTGCTCCATGCCGTCTCCCACGACCTGCGTACCCCCGTCACAGGTATGTTGATGGTACTCAAGCGCCTCCAGGGCCAGACAGAGGACACCGTCAGCTTCGATAGATCCATACTCAATCGCATGGTCAGCAGCAGCGAGCGCCAGCTCCAACTCCTAGACATGCTGCTCGAAACCCACCTAGGCGACATGCGAGGGCTCAAACTCAACCTAGGTCACCATGGCCTCCAAGGGCTCGTTGCAGAATTGGTTCAGGATCTAGAACCAATTCTGCAAAGCAACCAAGCCACCTTAATCAACTTGGTTCCGGCGGACCTGCCCAGCCTGATGATCGATCGCCTGCAAATCTCCCGCATCTATGAAAATCTGATCACCAACGCCCTCAAGCACAATTCCCCCGGCATCTGCATCACCCTGCGGACCGTCCTTGAGCCGCCCTTTGTCCGCTGCCTCGTCCAAGATGATGGCAATGGCATGGACCAGGCCCAGTGTGACCACCTGTTTGAACGCTACAGCCAGGGGCCAAATCGGATCAGGCGATCGGTCGGCATTGGACTCGGACTCTACCTCTGCCGCCAAATTGTCCAGGGGCATGGCGGGGCCATTAGAGCCACCAGTGCCCCAGGTCAGGGATTGAAGGTTTGCTTTAGTCTACCAATCGCGCCCTAGCTAGTTTTGCTGCTGTTTTATCCTATGCCGCATCTGTTCCCCTTCAAATTCAACGAACTTTCCCTGCGACAGTTGCTCAGTATTGCTTTTGCGGGTCAAATTCTGGCCGCAGGTGGATTGATTGGCTATCTCGCCTTCCGGGAAAGTCAAGTATCCGCCGAGGATCTCGCCCAGCAAATCCTCGTCCAAACCAGCAACCATGTCCTGGTCCATTTAGAGGACTACACCAAAATCCTGCCAGCGGTCCTAGAGACCAATCACAACGCCCTGGACAATGGGGTGCTCAAACTCGATCGCCTAGCCGATTGGCGACAGCACCTCTTCGGCCAAGCCAAGGTCAACAAAATGTTGGGCTATATCTACTTTGGCAAAGCTGACGGCGAATATGTGGAGGTTCGCCAGTACAGTACCCGTCTGTTTCGCTATGGCAGCGGCCCCAAACAGCCCAATAAAGTCACCCTCTACAACATGGACGACCAGGGCCGTCTGGGTTCGTTCATTAAGTCCCTGACCTATGATCCACGCTGGCGCCCCTGGTACAAATCTGCCCTCTCCAACTCAAAACCCCATTGGACCAGCATTTACACCTTCAAAGAGGAACCACCAACCCTCGGGATTAGCTTTGTCCAGGCCTATCGCACGGATCAGGGCATCCAAGGCGTATTCGGGGCAGACTTCGTTCTCCTGGACACAAATTCCTTCCTACAACAGCTGAAAATCCTCAAAACAGGCCGCGTCTTTATTGTAGAACCCGATGGGAATCTGGTGGCCAGTTCTTCCCCAGAAGCCCCCTCCCGTGGTAACCAGCGCATTCAACCCGCCGGATTAAATGATCCCCTGATTCAAGGGGCCGACCACAGCCTCAAGGCCCAGTTTAGTAGCTACAGCCAACTTCCGGACCAGGCCAATTTTACCTTTGAGATCGATCACCGTAGACAGCATGGCCGAATCGCCCGATTTAAAGATGCCTACGGACTAGATTGGCGCGTGGTGGTGGTGGTTCCGGCCAGTGATTTTCTCGGTAGAATTGAAGAGAGTCGTCAGCGATCGATGTTTTGGGGCCTCGGCATTCTAGGGTTTTCCCTAGTCAATGGGTTACTCTTGGCCCGATGGATTGCCCGACCCATTGCAGCGGTCAGCAAAGCCAGCGACAACCTAGCGGTGGGGGATTTCTGCCAAATTAATCAAACCCATGGCCTAAAAGAGGTCCATGACCTGGAGCGATCGTTCAATCACATGTCCCACCAGCTCGAACAGGCCCAAACCCAGCTCCAAGCCGCCAATACCTCCCTAGAAGCCCGAGTCCAGGAACGCACCCAGGAACTCGAAACGGAAGTAAAGGAGCGTCAACAGGCCAACCAAGCCCTCCAGGCCACCCTACTCGAACTCAAAACCACCCAGCAGCAGCTCATCCAAGCCGCGAAACTAGCCACTCTTGGCAGTTTGATCGCCTCCGTGGCCCATGAAATGAACTCCCCCCTAGGGGCCATTCGATCGGCAGCGGACAATCTCTCTAGCGTGTTGCAAGCCGACATCATGGGTTTGCCGGAGTTTTTACTGACCCTATCGTCCGATCATCGAGAGATGTTCTTAACCTTGCTAGAGCAGTCGATTTTGGCCCAGGCCCAACTGACCGAAACCTCCACCCGTGAGCAGCGACAGCTGCGCCGCCAGATGCTCGCCCAGCTCAAGGCGGCCCAGATTGAAGATGCGGATACCCTGGCGGATACCCTGGTGGATCTGGGCATTAGCGAGCAGATCGATCGCTTTGCCCCCTTGATGCAGTCCGATCGCCGCCAGGAAATCCTCGAAGCTGCCTACAATCTCACCTCCTCCCGCCGCAGCCTCGATACCATCGGCGCGGCCACAGAATCCGCTGAAAAGGTGATTGGCGCCCTGCGCAGCTACATCCAGCGCGAAACCCAGCGCGAGCGGATTGCCATTGACCTGGTGGCTAGCATCGATCGCACCCTGACGATCTACCGCAATGCCTTTAAGCGTGGCATCAAACTGGTCCGTCAATACCCAGAAAATCTGCCCCTAGTCTCTGGCTACGCGGAGGACCTGAATCAGATTTGGAGTAACTTAGTCAGCAATGCCCTAGGATCCATGATTGATCGCGGCACCCTCACGGTCAGGATTGCCCCCCAGGCCCAGGGAGAAAGGGCCGGGCTCCAGGTGACGATCGAAGACACGGGACCTGGCATTCCCGAGAGCCTACAGCCCCACCTCTTCGAACCCTTTGTCACAGGCAAAGTCCAGGGGGAAGGCCTGGGGCTGGGCCTGAACATTGCCTACAATGCCGTCCAAAACCACCAGGGCCTAATCCACTTCACCACCAAGCCAGGCCAAACCGCGATGGTGGTTTGGCTGCCCTGTCAGGCGCCCTAGAAGTCCTACTTTAGAAACGTACTCAACAGCCACAGCACCCCGTACAGCACCCAGCTCACCACCAGATAATCGGGGGGTAACTCCGGGAACTGACTCTTCAACAGGCCATAGATCAGACTGCCGAGCAAAAACCCCAGGATCAGTCCCCCAAAGCCCACCAGTACCGATCGAGCGAGTCCACTTCCCTTGCGATAGATGAAAAAGAGGGTACCGCCCGTGGCCATGGCCATCAGCAACTGGGCCGTTTGGGGGGTCGGCGAGAGGGCCAAAACCGCGCTAAGAACAAAAAAGAGAGCGGCAGGTCCGAAGGTGCCAATCTGCTCGTCCGGCTTCTCCGTCCAATTTTGGAGCCATCCGGGGGCCTCGAAGGTGGGCGTAATGGGCATGGATGGGCGGCTATCGGCGCGATCGGCCTGCTTGACCCCATCGGGCACCTTGATTTTGCCCTCCTGCCGCAGCCGCAGCCGCTCCATCAGCAGCGCATCATAGGCTGCCTCAACGGCCATCAACTTCGCCTGGTCGCCCGAAAACTCCTTGGATAGCCTGGTCCTAGCCGCTTGAATTTCCTCATAGCTGGCCTGTTCGCCAAGCCCAAGGGTTTCGTAGGGAGTCGAATTGCTCATGGTGAGGATCGCACTTACAGTCCTTCCAAGTTAACGTAGCCGCCCCCTGCTTCACAACTCCCTAGACAGAATTCTTCAAGCTATCTTGCAATCTAGATGTGATCGCCCCCCAAACCTGAGGCATACTAATGCTGATAGTTCATCTATCGTACGTGAAGTAAATTTTACAGATTCCTCTATTTAGCATCTGTATCTCCCCTAGGTGAGCCTTTCGCACTTAGATCTCGCCATTTATCCCCCCGTTCGCCGTTCTAGGGCCAGTCCATGACTCCAAATAAAATTCTTGTGGTCGATGACGACCAAGCAATTCGCAACCTGATTCAGCGCTTTTTGGCGAAGCAGGAATATAAGGTTGAGTCCGCTGAAGATGGGAAGTCGGCTCTTGCTATGTTTGAGCAGTTCAATCCAGATTTGGTGATTTTGGATGTGAATTTGCCCGATGCGAACGGCTACAGTCTCTGCCAGGAGATGCAGGGCCGTACGGGCGTGTTTGTCTTGATGCTGACGAGTCGTACGGATGAAGCAGATAAGATTCGTGGCTTCAGCCAGGGCGCCGATGACTATATTACGAAGCCCTTTAGCTTGAGCGAGCTGGGCGCGCGAGTAGGGGCAATTCTCAAGCGCCAGCGGGTGGTGACCACCGCCGAGCAGCAATGTCTGATTTTCCACAAGCTGGTGATCGATCCCGTTCGCCGCGAAGTCAAGCTGGGTGAGGAGATGGTGCCTTTGACGGCCCTGGAGTTTGACCTGCTGCATTTCTTGGCGGGCCATCCTGGTCGTGTTTGGCGGCGGGCTGAGCTGATTCAGCAGGTTTGGGACTATGAGTATGTGGGGGATCAGCGGGTGGTGGATGTCCATATCGGCCAGATCCGCAAGAAGATCGAAAGCGATACGAGCCAGCCCGCCTTGATCCAGACCGTGCGCGGCGTGGGTTACAAGTTCGAGTCTCCCGAAAATGCCGAGCTGCCCACCGCCACCACCGTTTCCTAGGAATTACAACCGCGATCGCACATAGACCTCACTAGCCGCTCGATGCAGAATCGAGTGGCGATCCACTAGGGCATCGATGTCCGTGCAATAGCCACCACCAATCACGCAGGCCACGGGTATCCCACGCCCAATGCAGGTTTCGAGCACCTGCATTTCCCGGCGGTAGAGGCCACTGTCGGTGAGGGCAAGTTTACCCAGGCGATCGCCCAGATGGGTGTCCACCCCCGCATCGTAGATCACCAAATCCGGTTTGACTTGACTCAACAGATCCGACAGATAGTTGGCTAGGACCTGTAGGTAGGCATCATCCTCCATGCCCTCGGGCAGGGCCACATCGAGATCGCTCTGCTGCTTGGTCCCAGGAAAATTCACCCCACAATGCATCGAAAAGGTAAACACAGAGGGATCATCCCGAAAGATCCAGGCGGTGCCGTCCCCCTGATGCACATCCAAATCGACGATCAGCACCTGGCGGACCAACCCCTGGGCCTGCATCTGACGGGCCATAATTGCCAAATCATTGAAGATACAAAACCCCGATCCATAGCCCGGAAAGGCATGGTGGGTGCCTCCCGCAGTATTGCAGGCCAAGCCATACTCCAGGGCCAGCCGGGCCGTCAGAATCGATCCCCCCACCGCCACGCAGGTGCGATTGACCAGGGCCGGACTCCAGGGCAGCCCAATCCGCCGCAGGGCCTTCTCCTCTAGCTTGCCATTGCAGTAGGCCTGCACATAATCCGCATCATGGACCCGCTCGATCCAATCCTCTGGGGGCCGCACAGGTCGATAGAACTGCTCAGGCCTGGCTATGCCCACTTGAAGCAATCGATCGTAAAGCTTCTTAAACTTCGACATCGGAAACCGATGGCTGTCCGGGAGGGGCACAACATAGTCAGGATGGTAGACCAGTGGGAGATCCATGGGATAGAACGCCCTCAAGACAGCATTGCAGTTTGTAAACGAAAGTCCCTTAATTATTGCGCTTTATGAGGCTTTTCCAGCGCTGGGAAAATCCTCTCATAAACTGTATGGAAACTTGCATTTTTAAGAAAGTCCTATGTCACATTCAGTTTGGGTCGAGTCCGTTCAACTGGTGTCATTCTTTGCCAGTGTGGTGGGGCTGTTCGTGCTGTGCAACGATCGCAGCACCCAGGAGGACTTCCAAGAAGCCGACTGGATGCTGATGGCCATGACCTTTGGCTATTGGATGATTCACTGTGTCAGCCGCATCGGTGGCAACTGTCTGTGCGAAGACTGGACCGTGGCCGTGATGAGCGTCAAGATGACCGCCCTTTTTTCCATGCTGCTTACCTTCTCCTGCGCCCTGGGCCTACCGCTCAACTTGATCGCGGCTAAAAACCCCGAGGAAGATCCCTAAGCTGCCTCCAAAGGCCCCATGGTCAGGCCCTCAATGCCCAGTTGCATATGGTAGAGTTCGGCCTGTTCCTGGGGACCGACCCAAACGGTGGCGGCGCCGCTGTGGTGGATTTCGCTCGTGAGCTGTTCGGCTTTCTCCAGATTCATATGGGGAATATGCTGGAGCAGACAGTCGATTACATGCTCAAACGTATTAAAATCATCATTGAGCACCACCACCTTAAAATTGGGGTAGGGCTTCCAAGTGGTTTGCTGGCTGCGCTCTGGCGCAGCCGTTGTGCTAAGAGTAATCATACCTAAAGTAATTTGGCTCATTGACTAGGAGTTGGTGCTTCGGGAGCCTTCAACATTACATTGTGCCTCAAAAATTTGCTTTTACCCAAAAAATTGTAGTATCCGGTTGGGTGGCCTGGATACTGCGTGTCCTGTTGGTTTTGCCCCTGCTGGGCCTGGGCTATAGTGCGGCCCCAGACGATCGCCATCGCATCCTGTTCACGGGCCAACGGAGCCTAGAAGACAGCGATATTTTTTCGATCCAGCCCGATGGCCGTGCTTTGCGGCGCTTGAGCCGGAGTCTGGGGGTTGATAGTGAGCCGTCGAGGGTGGGGCGTTTTTGGGTCTATACCTGTGGTCAGGGGAATCAACTCGATCTTTGTCTGGGTGATCTAAATGGGAAGAATATAGTACAATTGACCCATGATGAAGGAATTGACCTGTTTCCCACCCTATCTCCGGATGGTCAACAGGTGGTCTGGATGTCGGAGCAGCAGCGGCGCCATGAGTTGTATGTCATGGATATCAAGGGCAGCAATCGTCGCCGTCAGATTACCCAGAACAAAGCCTATGATGTCTCACCCAGTTGGTCCCCCGATGGTCAGCAATTGGTCTTTGTGTCCAATCGCCATGGCAATTATGAGATCTACCGGATGAACCTCGATGGCACCGAGGTCCTGCGACTGACGAACAATCGATCGGCCGATTCCACCCCGGCCTGGTCCCCCGATGGTCAGTGGATCTTGTATGTGGAGGAGCAATTCCGGCCCCAGCCCACCAAGAGTCTCTACCGCATGCGCCCCGATGGTTCCCAGAAGGTGCGTCTGACGAGCGGCGAATGGCATCTATCGGCCCCGGCCTGGTCGGCGGACAGTCAGTGGATTGTGTTTGGGGCAAAACGGTTCGATCGCAGCTCCGGAAAACTCATCCACAACTGCCTATGGATCATGCCCGCCCAGGGGGGGACACCCGTACCCTACCTGGCCACCGAGGGATTAAACCCCAGTGGGGCCAACTGGTAGGGCAATTGCCACCCAGCCAATTGACAGTAAAGCGTGGCAGTTTTCTCGCCAGCCGTTAAAATGCCTACGGTGGTGAAAGTGGGTTTTGTGGTTTTATGGGTTGCTGGGTTAGTTTTTGTCCTTACAGTGTTTGATCCCTATGCGTTCTAGCTCTTCTCGCAGGTCCGCTTCTCCCTGGTTCACTTTGATGAAGGTGACTGGTTTTCTGCTGTCGGGTGGTTCGACAATTTTGGGTTTGGTGCTGCTGATTGGGCTGTGGCGGATGGGGGATGGCTTTATTGGCAAGCTGACGGCGTTTTTGTCCGGGCCAAAGGCGGAACCTAAGGTGGATGTGCGATCGGTGGTGATTAAGCAAGTACAGGATGCCAGTGAGCTGACAACAGCGATTTTTACCATGGAGGCCGTGGTGCCGACCCAGCAGGATGCGACCATGGGGAGTTTTGTCATCGGTACCACCAAGCTGCTCTACATTGCCCATGGGCAGGTGCGGGCGGGGGTGGATCTGAGCCAGATTAGTCCGGAATCCATTGTGGTGGAGGGCGATCGCCTCAGACTCAAGCTCCCGGCGCCAAAACTCCTCGACAGCAAAGTCGATGTCAATCGCTCCAGCGTCTACGACTACAACCGGGGCACCCTGGGCCTCGGCCCCGACGTCGGCACCACCCTGCAAACCCTGGCCCAACAGAAGGCCCTGGCCAAAATTGTGGAAACGGCCTGCAATGAAGGCATTTTGACCAAGGCCAGTGAGCGCGCGCGGTTTGTCGTGGGTCAGCTCGTCAAGGTGCCCCCCTACAAAGAGGTCGTGATTGAGTCCACGCCCCCAGGTGAATGCCGCCCCCTCCCCGAA